>JAYEKC010000196.1:0-18468 GCA_034716715.1 Gemmatimonadota bacterium
GTCATCCTGCTTTCCAACCTGATGGCCGTGCTCCTGCAGGGACTCTCGTCCAAGCTCGGCATCGTCACGGGCCGCGACCTCGCACAGGCGTGCCGCGACCACTATTCGCCTGCCGTCTCGTTCGTGCTCTGGCTGCTCTGCGAGATCGCCATCGCCGCCTGCGACCTGGCCGAGGTGATCGGGTCGGCCATCGCGCTCAACCTCCTGTTCGGCATCCCGGTCACGTGGGGCATCATCATCACCGCCGCGGACGTGATGGTCGTGCTGCTGCTCCAGAGCCGCGGCTTCCGCCTCCTCGAGGCGCTGATCATCGTGCTCATCGCGACGATCGGCGCCTGCTTCCTCTTCGAGATCGTCATTTCGCGCCCCGAGTTGGCCGCCGTGGCGGCCGGATTCGTGCCCTCGCCGTCCATCATCACCGACAACGCCAAGCTCTACATCGCCATCGGTATCCTCGGCGCCACCGTCATGCCGCACAACCTCTACCTCCACTCGTCCGTCGTGCAGACGCGGCGCTACGAGGAGACGCCCGCCGGCAAGCGCGAGGCCGTCCGCTACGCCTTCATCGACTCCACCATCGCCCTCAGCTTCGCCCTGTTCATCAACGCGGCCATCCTCATCGTCGCCGCCGCCACGTTCCATACCAGCGGCCACACCGAGGTCGCGGAGATCCAGGACGCGTACCACCTGCTGACGCCGCTGCTCGGCGTCACCGGCGCGAGCGCCGTGTTCGCCCTCGCGCTGCTCGCCAGCGGGCAGAACTCGACGCTCACCGGCACCCTCGCGGGCCAGATCGTGATGGAGGGGTTCCTCGACATCCGGCTCCGCCCGTGGCTCCGCCGCCTCATCACGCGCGCCATCGCCATCGTCCCGGCCGTCATCGTGTCGGTGGTCGCCGGGGAGAGCGGCACGGCCAGGCTGCTCGTGCTCTCGCAGGTCATCCTGTCGCTGCAGCTGTCGTTCGCCGTCTTCCCACTCGTGCAATTCACGTCGGATCGTGCCAAAATGGGGGAGTTCGCCAACGGCCCGTGGGTCAAGGCCCTCGCCTGGACCGTCGCGGTCGTCATCGCCGCGCTCAACGCGTGGCTCCTCTTCCAGACCTTCGCCGAGTGGCTCGCGTAGGCCGCCATGTACAAGCGCATACTCGTTCCCCTGGAAAACACGAAGACCGACGCCGCCATCCTCGACCACGTGGTGCAGCTGGCGAAGCACGACGGCGCGAGCCTCGTGCTCATCCACGTGGCCGACGGGTTCGCGGCGCGCAACCTCAAGCAGCTCGACCTCCGCGAATCCGAGGAAATGCAGAAGGACCGCGCGTACCTGAACGAGACGGCCGCCCGCCTGGCCGCCGAGGGCCTGCGCGTCGAGTCGGTCCTCGCCACGGGCGACCCCACGAGGGAGATCACCGAGGCCGCCGACCGCGAGCATTGCGACCTCATCGCGATGGGCACGCACGGGCACCGCTGGGTGAAGGACCTGCTTTTCGGCAGCGTGGCAGAGGCGGTGCGGCACCGCACCCTCGTCCCCGTGCTGATGGTACGGCAGCAGCCGGAGGGTCCGGCGTGACGCGGCCCGGCGCCGGCCTCACCGTCGAGGCCGAGGACTACCTCAAGGCCATCTACGAGCTGGGCCGCGCGGAAGGCCAGGACCCGGTCCCCGTCGGCACCACCGCGCTCGCCGCCCGCCTCGGAATCGCCGCGGCAAGCGTGAGCGGCATGCTCGGCCGCCTCGCGAAGCTCGGGCTCGTCCGCACGGAGCGCTACCGCGGCACCCGCCTCACCGCGCGCGGCCGTGCCATCGCCCTGCAGCTCATCCGCCGGCACCGCGTGATCGAGACGTTCCTCGTCACGCGGCTCGGCTACGCGTGGGAGGACGTCCACGACGAGGCCGAGCGACTCGAGCACGCGGCCAGCGTGGACCTTGTGGAGCGAATGGCGCGCGACATCGGCAATCCCACGCAGGACCCCCACGGCGCGCCGATTCCCACGGCCGACGGCGACGTGGACGAGCGGCGCTATGCGACGCTCGCCTCGCTCGAGGAGGGAGCCACGGTGCGCGTGCAGGGCATGAGCGACCGCGACGCCGACCTGCTGCGCTACCTCGCCGATCGCGGCATCAAGCCCGGCGCCCGCGTGACCGTCGAGGCACGCGAGCCGTTCGACGGGCCGATGGTGCTCACGGTGGGCCGGGCGCGCGAAACCGTGTCCCCGGCGGCCGCGGCGCATGTATGGGTGGAGGGCGACGCGTCGCCAGCCTCGCGCCGCCGCCCGCGCGCCAAACGCTGAGCGACGGCGACCAGGAGCCTTCGGCCGGCTTGCGCCGCCGGGATCAGAACCCCTCGAGTGCCTCTCGCTCCCCCGGGAACACCGGCAGGATGGTCGCGAATCCGGAGATCTCGAATACTTCGCGCACGGTCTGATTGAGCCCGCACATGCGCAGCGCACCGCCGTTCGCGCCCAGCTTCTTGGCCAGGCCCAGCAGCACGCGCAGCCCGGCGCTGCTGATGTAATCCAGCGCCGTGCAATCCACCACCACCTTGCGCGCCCCGTCGGCCACGACGGTGTCGAGCGACTGCTGTGCCTGCGGCGACGTCGTGCTGTCGAGGCTTCCCTTGATCGCGACCACGATGACGTTGCCCTGCCCGCGTGTGGTGACCTCCATCAGTCCCCTCCAGGACGGTGCGATGTGTCCTTCGCCAACCGCTTCGTGAGTATCGTCACGTTTCGGTCGCCGAGGCGCTGGTACCGCGCCTCGTCCACCATCCGGCGGACGAGGTGGATGCCGAGACCGCCGGTCGGTCGTGCTTCCACGGACAATGTCGTGTCCGGCTCGGCGTGGCGAAACGGGTCGAACGGCGCGCCGTTGTCCGACACGGTGATGGTAAGGTCGTGCGGGCCGCAGGTGATCTCGATTGTCGCCTCGCCCCCGTCACGTCCCGCCAGGCCGTGCAGCACGATGTTTGCGAGCAGTTCGTCCACGACGACCTGCACGCTCCGGCGGACGTCGGCCGGCAGCCGCTCCGCCGTGGCGAACTCGGCGACGGCCGCGTGGACCCTCGCCACCTCGTCGTGCCCCGCGCCGATCGACAACCGCAGGCCCGCTGGCATCAATCCTCCGGCACGCTCCTGAATCACACTGTCCGGCGGGGGCCTGTCAACCGGCCAGGGAGGGCCGGTGGTTTGCCGAGTTCCCCGGGGAGGTGCAGCTTTTCCCCCGTCCCCCAACCCCTGCCAGGGCCCCTCCCGGGCCACGGCCCAAGGGGCGGGTGGCGCGGTCCAACCTTTGGACGATCGAGTTGTACTTTGGGCGAATCCCCCACCGTCGCCGACGAAAGAGACCGGACGCTCGTCCAACGCCACCTGGACGGGGATCGGGCCGCGGCGGGTGACTTGGTGGACCGGTACCATCGCCGCGTGTTCAACGTCGCGCTCAGGATCCTCGGCAACGAGCAGGACGCCGAGGATGTGACGCAGGCGGTGTTCGGGAAGGTGTTCGACTCGCTGGAGACGTACAATCCGCGCTTCCGGTTCTTCAGCTGGATCTACCGGATGGCGGTGAACGAGTCACTGAACGCGGCCAAGCGCCGGAAGCGGATGGAGTCGCTGGACGACCACCCGGCGATTCCTGATACGGGAGTCGCAGTCGATGACGCCATGGAGGCTGAAGCGCGCGTGGAAGCAGCCCTGATGCAGCTCAAGCCGGACGACCGGGCCGTGGTGGTGCTGCGGCACTTCGCCTCCTTTTCGCATGAGGAGATCGCCGAGGTGCTCGAGGTGCCTGCCCGGACGGTGAAGTCGCGCCTCTTCACGGCGTGCGAGCGCCTCCGCGCCCTGCTCCTCCCCGAAGGAGACGGCCGGTGCTGAGGCCCGAAGATCGCGAGCTGGTCCACCAGGAGGTGGACGGCACCAATACCGCCGCGGCGAGCGCTGCCGCCCATGCCCTCATCCAGCGTGAGCCGGAAGCGGCCGCGCTCGCCGGCGACCTCCGTCGCGTGCGCGCGCTGCTGGGGCAGGTTCCTGAACGCCCGGCGCCCCCGGGCCTTCGCGCGGCGATCCTCGCAGCGCTGCCCGGCCGGCCGCGGGCGTCCCCGACCCAGTCGTGGAGCCCGGTGCTGAATCTGATTCGTTGGTCAGTTTCCCAGTTGACCCTCGCCGCACGGCGAATGGAGGAAGTCGCTATGAACAGGAAAGTCGTAGTCATCGGGACGACGGCGGTGGCGGCCGTCATCATCGTGGCGGGGATCCTCATTCGGCGGTCGCCCACCGGCAATGAGGTGGGCACCATCGGCGGCGGTGATGGCATCACCGGGGTGCAGCAGGCCGCGCGGTACCGTGGACACACGATGTCGGAGCGCGACGTCACCATCGCCAATCCCGACATCGCGGTGCTCTTCCAGAACCACGCCGTGGTGGCGCTCGTCAAGAGCGAGGCCTTCCGGAGCGCGATGCAGAACGAGGCGTTCCGCACCCTCCAGTCCAGCGAGGCGTTCCGCCAGCTCATGGACAACGAGGCGTACCGTCAGCTCATGAACAACGAGGCGTACCGGCAGCTGATGGCGAACGAGGCGTACCGCCAGCTCATGGACAACGAGGCGTATCGCCAGCTGGCCGCGAACGAGGCGTACCGCCAGTTGCTGTCGAACGAGGCGTTCCGCCAGCTGATGTCGAGCGAGGCGTACCACGAGCTCGCGTCGAACGAGGCCTATCGCCAGCTGATGTCGAACGAGGCGTATCGCCAGCTGATGATGAGCGAGGCATACCGGCAGCTCGCCAGCAACGAGGCCTTCCACACGCTGCAGTCGAACGAAGCCTTCCGCACGCTGCAGGCCAACGAGGCGTTCCGCGCGGTGATGGCCAATGAGGCGTTCCGTGCGGTGATGGCCAACGAGGCGGCCCGCGCGGTGATGGCCAACGAGGCGTTCCGCGCGGTGATGGCCAACGAGGCGTTCCGCGCGGTGATGGCCAACGAGGCGTTCCGCGCCGTGATGGCCAACGAGGCGTTCCGCGCCGTGATGGCCAACGAGGCGTTCCGCACGGTGCTGGCCAACGAGGCGTTCCGCGCCGTAATGGCCAACGAGGCCTTCCGCCAGCTTCAGGCCTCGGAAGCGTTCCGTTCCCTGGCCCGCAGCGCGTCACTCTCCGAGGTGTTCCTGAACGAGGCGATGCGGGTGCAGCAGTGAGCTGACGCCACCCGGGCCGGCCGCGCGCGTCGCGGCCGGCGACGGACCGACGCGCCGGTCCCGGCCCCTGACGGGCGCCGGGGGCGGCGCGTAGGTTTTGGGGGCACGCGACCTTTGGCCCGAGTGCCTCCCATGACGCGCCCCCACGGTCGGCACGCCCGCTGGATCCCGTCCCTTGTCGCCGGCGCCGCGCTGTGTGCGCCCGCCGCGCTCGCCGCGCAGTTGCAGGTGACCGTGACGCCGGCCATGCAGCTCGAGTACACCTCGCCGCTCCAGTCCTACCTTGTGCCGCAGGTCACCGGCAGCTTTGAGCGCGCGCTGCGCTTCCACCGCCGGCTCTTCAATTACACGCCGGACGGCCGCATCGACGTGCTGATGCACGACCTCTGGCACTACGGCAACGCGGGCGCGCGCCCGATGCCGCAGAACCACGTCACGATCGGGCTCGCCCCCTACGGCCACGACTACGAGTCCGCGCCGGCGCCCGAGCGCATGGGGTCGTCGATGAATCACGAGCTGGCCCACATCGTCACGACCGACAAGGCCACCGCGGGCGACCGGTTGTTCCGGCACCTCTTTCTCGGCAAGGTCACGCCTACGCCCGACCAGCCGCTGTCGATGGCCTACAGCTACCTCACCACGCCGCGCTGGTACTCCCCGCGTTGGTACCTCGAGGGCATTGCCACCTACCTCGAGACCTGGATGAACGGGGGGCTCGGCCGCGCCATCGGTCCGTACGACGAGATGGTCTTTCGCACCCTCGTGCGCGACGGCAGCACGATGTACGACGTGGTCGGGCTCGAGTCGGAGGGCACCACGATTGACTTCCAGGTAGGCGTCAACTCGTACCTCTACGGCACACGATTCATCAGCTACCTCGCGCTCCGGTACGGCAACGACAGCCTGCTCGCCTGGGTGGATCGGCGCCCGGGGAGCCGTGGCTACTTCTCGACCCAGTTCCGGCAGGTGTTCGGCCGGTCGCTGCCCGACGAATGGGCGCGCTGGATCGACTGGGAGCGGGACTGGCAACGCGAGAATCTCGCAGCCATTCACCAGCATCCCACCACCGCCGCGCGACCCCTCACCGGGCGCGTGCTCGGGGCGGTGTCGCGGGCCTACCTCGACACCGCCTCGCACAGCATCCTCGTGGCCCTCCGCTACCCCGGCCAGGAGGCGCAGGTCGCCAGCATCGACATCGCCTCGGGCCGCTTCACGCGCGTCGCCGACATCGTCGCGGCCGGCGGGCTCTCGGTCACGTCGCTTGCCTTCGATCCGGCCTCGCGCACGCTGTTCTACACCACCAACAACTCCGACTGGCGGCACCTGCGCGCGCTCGACCTCGCCACCGGCGAATCGCGAATGCTCATCCCCGACAGCCGCATCGGCGACCTCGTGTTCGACGCGGCCGACCGCTCGCTCTGGGGCGTGCGCCACGATAACGGGCTCTCCACGCTCGTGCGCGTCCCGTACCCCTACGCCGAGTGGCAGCAGGTGCACACGCTGCCGTACGGCCGGGACCTCTTCGACCTCGACGTATCGCCCGACGGCACGACCCTCATCGGCTCCATGTCGGAGGTGAGTGGCGACACGCACCTGGTGCGCCTTGACGTCGCCGCCCTGCGCGCGGGTAACGCGACGCCCCAGCAAGTCTTCGACTTCGACCAGTGGGCGCCGTCGAACTTCGTGTTCTCGCGCGACGGACGTTTCCTCTACGGGTCATCGTACTACTCCGGCGTCTCCAACATCTTCCGCTACGACCTCACCAAGCGGCGGATGGAGCCGCTGAGCAACGCCGAGACGGGGTTCTTCAAACCCGTGCCGCTGGGCGGCGACTCCCTCGTCGTCTTTGCGTACTCGCGGCAGGGCTTCGTGCCGTCGATAATCGCCGACGCCGTCGTCGACAGCGTGAGCGCCATTCGCTTCCTGGGCAACGAGATCGCCGACCGCCGGCCCGAGGTGCGCGACTGGGTGCCCGCGTCGGTCGCCGACCTCGGGATCGGTACGCACCCGCCGCCCGCGACGGCCTACCACGCGTGGCAGCACCTCAAGCTTGACAGTGCCTACCCAGTCGTCGAAGGCTACGAGGACGCCGCGGGCACGGCCGCCGTCGCGGGCGGCGTGCGGGTGAACTTCTCCGACTGGATTGGCGCCACTAGCCTGGCGCTCACGGCCTCGTATTCCCCCGACGCGCGGCTCGACCCGTACGAGCGCACGCACCTCCAGGCGATCTTCCGGCACTGGAACTGGCAGCTCGCCGGGTCGCTCAACCGCGCGGACTTCTACGATCTTTTCGGCCCCACCAAGGTAAGCCGCCGCGGGTATTCACTCGCCCTGCGGTACGCGGGCGACATCTTCATCGATGGGCCGACGCGCTTCGGCTACACCCTGCAGGCCGCGCAGCAGGGGAACCTGGCGATCCTTCCTGAGTTCCAAAACGTCGCCACGACGTTCGACCGGTTCACCTCGTTTTCCGGCGACCTCGCCTACGCATCACTCCGGCGGTCGCTGGGTGCGGTTGACGACGAGGTCGGCGCCACGTGGACCGCCGGGACCCGCGCGAGCCTCGTCAACGGCGTGCTGTATCCGCGGCTCAGCTTCGACGCCTCGAAGGGCATCCTGCTCCCACTCGATCACTCGTCGCTCTGGGTCCGCGGCTCCGTCGGCGGTTCGGTGGCCGGCGACCGGAGCCAACCGTTCGCCCGGTTCTACTTTGGCGGGTTCGCCAACAACTGGGTGGACCACCGCGCCATCAAGCAGTTCCGGAACACGGAGAGCTTCCCGGGGCTCGCGATCAACGAGGTTGGCGGGGCCAACTACGCGAGGGGCCAGGTCGAGTGGGTGTCGCCGCCGCTCCGCTTCCGCCACGTGGGGATCCCGAGCATCTACCTCCGCTGGGCCGACCTGTCGCTCTTCGCCACCGGGCTCGTGACCGACGTCGACCAGGCCGCCGAGCGCCGCCGGTTTGCGAGCGCGGGGGCGCAGGTGGACTTGCGGCTCGTCACGCTCTCCAGCCTCGACTCCACCATGTCGTTCGGCTACGCTGTCGCGGAGGGAACCGACCGGCCACTCGGCTCCTCCGTGATGCTCTCGTTCAAGATCATGTGAGCACCGTCCTCCCGGTCGTCGTGAGCGTCCTGCCGGTCGTCCTGTTCCTGGGCGCCCTGGTGGTGCTGGACAGCTATAAGCTCGTTGCGTTGCGAGCCGTCCTGATCGCGGTGGCCGCCGGCGCGTGCGCGGCCGCCGCCAGCTACGGGGTCAACACCTGGCTCCGCCCGGCGCTCGCGTTGGAGCCCATGCCCTACTCGCGGTTCGTGGCGCCGGTGGCCGAGGAGACGCTCAAAGCCGCGTACCTTGCGTACCTCATGTCGCGGAACAAGGTGGGGTTCGTCGTCGACGCCGCGATCTTCGGGTTCGGCATCGGGACCGGGTTCGCCCTGGTCGAGAACCTGTACTACCTCACCGTGCGGCCCGACGCCGCCGTCTGGACCTGGTTCGTGCGCGGGTTCGGTACCGCCGTGATGCACGGCGGCACCACCGCCATCCTGGCCATGGTGGCACGTACGCTGCAGAACCGCGTGCCGCGGTTCCGGTTGACCGTCCTGCTGCCCGGCCTGCTGCTGGCCGTGCTGCTGCACGCCCTCTACAACTACTTCCTGCTGCAGCCCCTGGTCGCGACCGGCCTGATCGTCCTCGTGTTTCCGTATGTCGCGATGGCCGTGTTCCGGCTCAGCGAGCGCGACACGCGGTCGTGGCTGGGCGCGGGATTCGATACCGACCAGGAGCTGCTGGTGGCCGTGCGGACGGGCCAGGTGGCGGCCACGCCGGTTGGCAAGTACCTCACCACGCTGCGGCACCGGTTTCCGCCCGAGACCATCGTCGACATGATGTGCTTCCTCCGCCTCCGCGCAGAGCTCGCGATCCGCGCCAAGGGTGTGCTGCTCGCACGCGAGGCGGGGTTCGAGCCGGCCCCGGATCCGGCGCTTGGCGGCAAGTTCGAGGAACTCCGCTACCTCGAGCGCAGCATCGGCAAGACCGGGGTGCGGGCCCTCCAGCCGTTCGTCGCCACCAGCACGCGCGACCTCTGGCAACTCACCCTGATTCACGAGGCGCGCGCATGACCGCACCCACGCCGCCGCGCGGCACGGTCACGACGCTGCGCGCCCCGCAGAAGGCGCTGATGCTGGGCAAGGGCGGCGCCGACGGCGCCACGCACCGGGAGCGCCTCATCGAACAGGCGTACCTCGCGTACGTGGTGGAGGACGCCACCGTGGCACTCGCCCGGCTGCGCCGGGAGAAGTTCGTACTGCTGGTCGTGGACGCCGACCTGCCGGGCGGCGCCGCAACGGGCTTCCTCGAGGCCGTGCGCGCCGATCCGCAGCTGGCCGACCTGCCGGCGCTCGTGGTGTCGGCGGCCGACGACGTGGCGGCGGTGGAACGCTGCCTTGCCGCCGGCGCCGACGATTGCCTCCCGCGCCGGTATGGCCCGGCCATCCTGCAGGCACGGCTCGGCGCGGCGCTCGACCGCCGTCGGATGCAGGACAACCAGGCCATGCGGCGCGAGATGTCCATGGCGCGCAGCATCCAGCGCGATTTTCTGCCCGAGACGCTTCCCCAGTTCCAGGGGCTCCAGCTCGACGCCGCGCTGAACCCCGCGCGCCAGGTGTCGGGCGACTTCTTCGACGCGTTCCGACTCGCGCCGTCGGGTCACCTGATGCTCGTGCTCGGCGACGTGTGCGACAAGGGCGTGGGCGCGGCGCTCTTCATGGCGCTGTTCCGAAGCCTCATCCGCGCGAGCGCCGACCCGGACGGCGGCGGTGCCCTCAACGTGACCGGGGCGCACCGCGTGGTGACGACGGGCGGGCCGGAGCCGGTGACGCCCGCCGAGTTGCTCGTTCGCGTGGCCGCGTTCACCAGCAATTACATCGCACGCGTGCACGGGCGGACCAACATGTTTGCCACCGCGTTCCTCGCCGTGGTGAATCCGCGTGACGGCCGCTTCACGTACCTGAACGCGGGACACGAGCCGGCGCTGGTGGTGGGACCCGGCGGGTTGGCCGGGGAACTCCGACCGACGGGCCCCGCGCTCGGGATGATGCCGGACCTGACGTTCGCGGCGGCGGAGGGATCGCTCGAGCCCGGCCAAACACTGTTTGCGTTCACCGACGGGCTGGCCGAGGCGCGGAGTCCCGCCGGTGAAGCGTTTGGTGCCGAGCGGCTGCGTGGCGTGGTGCGCACCGCGGGGGCGGCGGGCGCGTCGGCGCTCGTGCACGGGGTCGTGGACAGCGTAACGGCATTCGGGCAGCAGGCCGAGCCGCACGACGACCTCACGATGATCGCCGTGACGCGGCTTTGAGGCTGCTGGAAAGCGCGCCGACGGGCGCCGACCCTAGAAGAGTCCCCAGCGCTTCACGCGGCGGGCGTACGCCTCGAACTCCGCGCCAAATAGCTCGCGCAACTTCGGCTCCTCGTACAGCACGACCCGCAGGTGAAATGCGATGGCGACCGCGGCGGTGTATGCGGCCATCGCCGGCGAGCGGAGCCACCACGCCTCGCCGATGAGCGCGATCGGGATCCCCACGTACATCGGGTTCCGCACCCAGCGGTAGAGTCCGCCGGTGACCAGCCGGCGCGGCGGGTCCCACGGGGCCGGCGTGCCGTTGCCCTCGGTGGCGAACCGCCACGCGCACACCGCGTACACGACGGCACCCAATGCGACGAGCGTGAGCGGCAGGGCGTCGCCGGCGCCGGGCGGCCAGCGCGACTGCACGCGCCGCGGACCGGCTATCCAATAGTAGGGGGCCCACGCGAGGATGCTGCACGGCAAGAGTACGGTGAAGCCGAGAACGCGCAGGAACAGCCAGGCGGCGCGCGCCATGTGCGGGCTCCGTGCCGTGCGCTACGGCTTCACGCCGGGCGTCCCGAGCTTCTGCGCTGCCCAGTCCGCGATCACGCCAAGCACGGCGGGCCCCACGACGTTCGTCGGTAGCGAGCTGTACTTCGCGAAGTCGCCCGACGTGTCGGCCAGGAAGAGGTGGTTCACGTTCGGGAGCACGCGGACGGTGACGTCGGTGTTGCCGCCTGAGCGGATCAGGGCCGCCAGCTTCTCCGCCTCGCTCGCCGGCACCTGGCGGTCGGTGGCGCCCTGCACGATGAGCGTGGGGGCCTTCACCTTGCGCGCGGTCGTCGCCGGGTCGTAGTCGATGAAGAAGTGCATCCACGGGTTGCTCCCCGCCGTGACAACCAGCTGCCGCTCGACGGCCACCCGGGCCGAGTCCCGCTGCGACGGAGTCAGCCCCGGCATGTGGTCGATGGCGTAGCGCTGCTGCGCCTTGATGATCTCGAGGCCGTTCGAGGCGGTACCCGCGAGCAGGATGATGGCGCGCACCCCGGGGTCGGTCGCCGCGACCATCGGCGCGATGACGCCGCCCTCGCTGTGGCCGAGCAGCCCGATGCGCGCGCCGTCGATGTCCTTCCGCGTGCGCAGGTACGCCACGGCCGCACGGATGTCGTCCGCGAAGTCGGCGGTGGTGCTCGTCGTGGCGTCGCCGGTGGACGCGCCAAGCCCGCGGTCGTCGAGCCGGAGCACGGCGATGCCGCGCCGGCCGAGCGTGTCGGCCACCTGGCGGAACAGCCTGATGCCGCCGGCGAGCGGGATGAACTCGTCCCGGTCCTGCTGGCCCGACCCGGTAATGGTGACGATGGCGGGGAACGGGCCCGCGCCCTTCGGCTTCGTGAGCGTCCCGCCGAGCGTGATGCCGTGCGGCCCGGGCACGCGCACGTCCTCGGCGGTGTATGGCGCGGCCGGCGGGGCCGAGTAGTCGGGGGGCGCGACCTTCACGTCGGGCGGGGGCGCGAGCGTCATGCCCGCCGCGGCCTCGGGTCCGAGCCGCACGACGCGAAACGGCCCCACCGTGCCGCCCAGGATCCGCCCCACCGCATCCACCGCGAGGCGGTTGGCCTGGCCAGCGACGGTGAACACGGCCGAGTCGGCGCCGACGGCGGTGACCGTGGCCGGCAGCGTCTGGCCTCCGGCCGTCGCGAAGAACGGGAACTCGCCGCTTCCGCCGGTGGCCCGCGCGCGCCGCGTGAAGATCTCGATGAGCGCGAAGGAGTTGTTGAGTACGGGCACGGCGCCGAAGCGCGTGGGAATGCGCCGCGTGCCGGCCGGCGTCTGGGCGATCACCGTGTCGCCCGCGACGGTCATCGGGATGCGCTGCGCCGGCGGGGCGGAGTCGGCGGCGCCGGGCATCCACGCCGAGAGCGTGAAGGACTGCACCACCTCGCCGGGGCCCAGCGTGACGAAGTAGTCCTGCCGGGGCGCGCCGCGGATGCGGAGCGATCCCTGCAGGGCCGCCGGCCCGCGGACGAACCGTTCGGTGACGATCGTGTCCGAGCCGCGCACGATCGCGAACCCGCCACGCTCGAGCGCCGGGCCCGGTGCGCCCTGCGCCCCGGCACGGCTCGCCAGCAGGCCCAGCAACACGCCGACGGTGCTGACGGCCACGGCGGCCGTGATGAAGGCGAGGGCGATCGGTGCCTGGGACTCGGCGTCGAGGCTCGACTCGGCAGCAGGCGTGGCGCCGGTCTTGGGCGTCCCGATGGCGTGCGGCAGGACGATCATTTCCCCTCCTTCTCCCTGTCCGCGGCCTTCGCGGACTTGCGCCCCGACCGGCGCAGGGCGTCGCGGAGCAGGAATTCGATATGGGCATTGAGCGAACGCAGGTCGTCGTCGGCCCAGCGCTGCAGGGATTCGAGCAGCGCCGGGTCCACGCGAATGAGGAAGGCCTTTCGCTCCGCCATCTGTCTACTGTCTTCTGTCTACTGGTAAATCGATCCGGCGTTCACCACGGGGCTCGCGTCGCGCTCGGAGCAGAGGACGACCAGCAGGTTGCTCACCATCTGCGCCTTGCGTTCCTCGTCGAGGTGCACGATGCCCTTGGCGCCGAGCATCTCGAGGGCGTTCTCGACCATGCCTACGGCGCCCTCGACGATCTTGTAGCGCGCCGCGATGATGGCCGTCGCCTGCTGGCGGCGGAGCATCGCCTGGGCGATCTCGGGCGCATACGCGAGGTGCGAGATGCGCACTTCAATGATCTCCACGCCCGCGCGGGTGAGCCGCTCCTGGAGCGCCTGCATCAGCGACCCCGAGATCTCGTCCGTGTGGGTGGAGAGCGAGTGTTCGCCGTCGTCGTGCGAGTCGTACGGATAGCGCTGGGCCACGGCGCGCACGGCGCTTTCACTCTGCACGGTGACGTACTTCTGGTAGTCGTCCACCTCGAACAGCGCCTCGGCCGTCTCCACCACCTTCCACACGACGATCGCGGCGATCTCGATGGGGTTGGCGCGGGCGTCGTTCACCTTGAGCTTGGCCGTCTCGAAGTTCCGCACGCGGAGCGAGATGCGCTTCTTGGTGAGGAAGGGGTTGGCGAACCAGAACCCCGCGTGCTTGACGGTGCCCTTGTAGTCGCCAAAGAGGATGAGCGCCTTGGCATCGCCCGGGTTGACGATGAACAACCCGGCCAGCATGACGACGGCCAGGACGATGGTGAGCACCGCGGTGATCACCACCAGCGGGGCGTGTTCATTCCCGCCTTTCACCGCTGCGGCGATGGCGAGCGTGATCAGGACGAGGAGGAACAGGAGCGCCGGCAGCCCGGCCGTCGCCTTGTATTCGGATTCGCGGAACATGGGGGAGACTCTCGGTCGGTTGGTAGCACTATGATATCATTTTGGTAGCGTTGTGTCAAGGGGAATAATATACTTGACACAACAGAAGGAAACCCGTAGATTCGGGGCATGCTCAAACAACACGCCTACCCTGAGTCTCTCAGCGAAGCGGTGTCGTACTTCGCTGACCGGGACCGCGCCTTTGCGTTCATGGTCCAACTGCGCTGGCCCAACGGTGTGGCCTGCCCGCGCTGTGGCGGAGCGGACCCGTATTTCGTGAAGTCCCGCTACCTCTGGAAGTGCAAGGCCTGCCGGCAGCAGTTCAGCGTCAAGGTTGGCACGATCTTCGAGGATTCCCCGCTCGGCTTCGAGAAGTGGCTCCCGGCCCTCTGGATGCTCGCCAACTGCCGCAACGGGATTAGCTCCTACGAACTGGCCCGCGCCCTCAAGGTCACCCAAAAGACCGCGTGGTTCATGCTCGGGCGCATCCGCTTGGCGATGCAAGCCGAGAGCTTCGAGCGCACCCAAGCCACCGTCGAGATTGACGAAGCGTTCTTCGGGGGGCGGGGCAAGAACATGCACGGCGAGCGCAAGCGCCGAATCCTCAAGGGTCGCCGCGCTGGATTCGCCCACAAGACGGGGGCGATTGCCGCCGTGAAGCGGGGCAAGGACGGCCAGCCCTCACAGGCCAAGGCGTATGTCTTCAACTCGCCGCATGCCAAGCCGCATGCCCGGCTCGCCCGCGAAACCGCACTCCCCGGTACGACGTGAGGCGGCAACCGCCCCGTACAGACGACGTGGTAAACGACGCTAATGCATCGTGTTAGCGAGCAATCTGGTTCGAGTTTCCAAGGGGCATTAGCATTAACAGCGAAGGGCCAGCGTTAGCGGCTGGCCCTTCGCGGTAAGCGTTGTCGCCCTCGTAGCTCAAGTGGATAGAGCGGGCCTCTCGAAAAGTCCGGATGTGGGTTCGAATCCCACCGGGGGCGCACAGCGGACCGCACCATACGCGAGCGGTCGCGTATGACGTGTTACACCGTGCAAACCTATACGCTCGCTTGACTGCGGCAAGGGGCGTCAGGATACCGAAAGGGCGCCCCTACTTGGGTCGCCCTTTGTTTTTTGGCACTTTCGCATCCTTCGGCGGCAACTCCGATTTCTTCACCTGGAGTATCCGCTTGGTGAGGTCGGCCAGCTTGTCGAGGCTGCTTTTGGCGTCGCTGGTCATGGCTTGAAAGTGTGGTGCGGCGGCCCTCGGGGCCACCGAGATTAACGGTATCCCCTCAATCGGCGGAAGGTCGCCATGTCAGGTGCCACGCCTAACAATGTCCTGCTGGTCTCCGGGGAGGAATTACGGCCGATGACAAGCCGGTGGAGCGAAAGCGGCGGTATCAAGATCAAGCGGGCCAACCAGCACATCAGTGACCTTCATGCGGCCATCGAAACCATGGCCGCCGGTAATCGAGATGGTCTCGCCAAAGATCGAACACCGCAGGGGGACACTGTCGTTTTTGTCCATTTCGACAGGACGACCGATCCCCTCTGGGGCGCGGTCGTTGGTGAAGTTCTGCACAATCTGCGTTCCGGGCTCAACATGCTGTGGCGGCACGTGTGCGAGAATGCCGGGAACCCCGTTCGGGGTGAAGCGGACTTCCCCATCTATGCTACGCCCGAGGCTTTTGATGCCATGTCGCGCCGAAAACCAAAGACTCGGATGCAGGGTGTCATGGAGGTTTACTGCGCGCTGAAGCCGTACAAGGGAGGGAATGCTGCGCTGTGGCTCCTCCATGATCTCAACAACATCGACAAACATCAGCTTGTCACGCTGACCAATCGCGCGGTGACGCACGGTGTCGTGCGCGTGCAGCTCGGCCCCGACATCCCGACAACACTCGAAGTTTTTCGCCCCAACGCCAAGCTCATGGGGGGCACCCCAATCGCGGCGGAAGAAGGCACACCACTCTATTTCATTAGGAGCGGCTTCGAGGATAAGGTGAACGTGCACACACAAATCACCACGTTCGTAGCGTTCGGCCAACCGGAGGTCGTCAAGGGGGAGGCGGTGATTCCCACGCTGCGCAACCTTGCGGGCGTAGTTGATGGCGCGATTGAGGCGTTTCGACTCGGGGGATTCGTCGCCTAGATGCTCCTCGGGGTGCGTCAAGTATGTTGTTGCCGTGTCAAGGTCGCGCGCGCCCCGCCCGACGGGCATTTTTGCGGGGCGCCATAACCCCAAACGGGACACGGACATGAACTGGATGCGCCTCGCCGCCACCACCACCTTTTGCCTGAGCGCCACCACCCTCGCCGCGCAGCGGCCGGTGAAGGTCTTCATCTCCGTGGACATGGAGGGCATCGGCGGCGTGGTCACCGCCGAGCAGCTCGGCCCCACGGGATTCGAGTACGGGCGGTTTCGCGAGTTCATGACGGCCGAGGCACTCGCGGCGATCGCGGGCGCGCGTGAGGCCGGGGCCACGGAGTTCGTGGTGGCCGACTCGCACGGCAACGAGCAGAACCTCCTCATCGAGCGGTTCCCGGCCGGAGTGGCCATCGTGCGGGGCTCGCCGCGGCCGCTGGGCATGATGCAGGGGATCGACTCGACGTTCGCGGCCGCGTTCTTCATCGGCTACCACGCGGCCACCACCAACCCGCAGGGCGTGCGCGCGCACACCATCTCGAGCGCGACGCTCGCCGCCGTGAAGCTGAACGGTCGCGCGTCCGCGGAGTCGGCGCTCAACGCGGCGATCGCCGGGCACTACGGCGTGCCCATCGCGCTCATTTCCGGCGACGACCAGGCGGTGGCCGAGCTGCAGGCCATCCAGCCGGAAGCCGAGGGCGCGGTGGTGAAGAAGGCCATCAGCTTCCACGCCGCGAGCGTGATGCCACCCGAGGAATCGCAGGCGCTCATCCGCGCCAAGGCGAAGGCCGCCATCCAGCGCCTCGCGCAAATGCGCCCGTACGCGGTGCGCGAGCCGGTGACGGTGGACCTGACGTTCAAGGCGTACACGCCCGCGGAGATGCTCGCGTACATGCCGGGCGTGGAGCGCGTGGACGCGCACACCGTTCGGTACGTCGCGCGCACGATCGGCGACGTGTCGCGGTTCATCAGCGTCGCCGTCGGCTATCGCTCCGACCTGACGCCCTGACGGGGATGCGGTCGGAGCCGGCGGTGCGGGACGCGGTGCCCCACGCGGCGCGGCTGCCGTCAATCGACGACATTCGCGCGGCGACGGCGCGGGTGGCTGACGTCGCGGTGCGCACGCCGCTCATTCGGCTGGGCGCCGGTCTCGATTCGTCATCGGCCGTGTGGCTCAAGGGCGAACACCGCCAGCCGATCCGCGCGTTCAAGATCCGCGGCGCGGCGAACGCGATGCGGTCCGTGCCGCCCGAGTCGCTGCGCGCCGGCGTGTGGACGGCGAGCGCGGGCAACATGGCGCAGGGCGTGGCGTACGTCGCCCGCGAAATGGGCGTCCCGTGCCGCGTGGTCGTGCCCGACCATGCGCCGCGCGCCAAGCTCGACGCGATTGCCGCGCTTGGCGCCAAGTACGTCAAGGTACCGTTCGAGGTGTGGTGGCAGGCGATGCTCACCCACGCGCACCCCGGGATGGACGGATTGATGGTTCACCCGTTCGCCGACCCGGCGGTGATGGCCGGCAACGGCACGATCGGGCTCGAGCTCGCCGAGGACGCGCCGGACCTCGACGCGGTGCTCGTGCCGTGGGGCGGGGGTGGGCTCGCCCTCGGCATCGCCGCAGCGCTGCGGGAGGTGAGCCCGCGCACGAAGGTGTACGCGGTGGAGGTGGAGACGGCGGCGCCGCTCACCGCGTCGCTCGCGGCCGGGAGGCCCGTGACCGTCGTTCGTACGCCGACGTGGATCGACGGCATGGGCAGCGACCGCGTGTCGAACGAGATGTGGCCGCTCGTGCGGGGCCTGATCGCGGGAACCGTCGTGGTGACGCTCGCGCAGGTGGCGGCCGCGCTGCGCCTGGTGCACGAGGCCACCGGCGACGTGGTGGAGGGCGCGGGGGCGGCCGCCGTGGCGGCAGCCTTCCACGGCACGGTGCATCCCGCGCCCGGCACGATCGGCGCACCGGAGTCGCCGTCGCTTGACGCGCGGCGCGTGGCGTGCATCATCAGCGGGGGCAACATCGACCGTGAAGTCGTCGATCGCATTCTGCAGGGAGAACTATCGTGACCAAGGCGAAGTACTACCCGATACCGGGCAACACGAAGCTGCCGTTCTCGGCGGCGGTGCAGGTGGGCGAGACGCTCTATGTGTCGGGGCAGATGGGCGTCGAGATGGCGGACGGCGCGGCGCGCCTCGTGGGCGGCGGGATGGACGCCGAGGCGCGGAAGGCCATCGAGAACATGCGCGATGTGCTCGAGCGCCACGGCTCGTCGCTCGACCGCGTGGTGAAGGTCACCGTGATGCTCGCCGACATACGGCAGTGGCCGGCGTTCAACAAGATCTACGTCGAGTACTTCAAAGATCCCCTGCCGGCGCGCAGCGCGTTCGGTGCGAGCGGGCTCGCGCTCGGCGGCGCGGTCGAACTCGAATGCATAGCCACCACCGGTGAGGGGCGCGGGTGAGGGGTGAGGGGCGGTGAGGGGTGAGGGGCGAG
>JAYEKC010000197.1:0-3637 GCA_034716715.1 Gemmatimonadota bacterium
CGGCCGCGTCCTCCCGCAGCATTTCCGCGTAGCCGAGGATGTGATTCACCGGCGTGCGGAACTCGTGCCGAAGCTCGGACGCAGCCTCCCGGCCAAGCGGCGCGGTCATCTCGGCGGGGTGAGCAGCGCCTGCATCTTGCCAAGGAGCCGCTCGAGGTCGACCGGCTTGGTGTCGTAGTCGTTGCAGCCCGCTTCGATCGCCTTGTCGCGGTCACCCGACATCGCGTGGGCCGTCAGCGCAATGATCGGAACCTGTGCGGCCGCGTCCCGGGCTGCCCGGATCTGCCGAGTGGCCTCCCACCCGTCGATCTCCGGAAGGCTCATGTCCATCAGGATGAGGTCCCATCCACCCTCCAGGGCGCGCGCGACGCCGGCGGCACCATCAACGGCGATCTCCACCACGAAGCCGCGGCGCAGCAGGCGGCGCGAGAGCATGTCGCGGTTCATCTCGTTGTCTTCCACAAGCAGGATCCGTGGCATTGGGGCTGTCCTCAGGAGGGCGACCCGTGTGCGCGCATCAGCAGCCGGATGTCGCGAACGAGGTCGAGGTGCGAGTATGATCCCTTGCTGAGGACGTCGCTGACGTGGCCATTCAGTCGTTCGCGTTCCTCCCGCGTGAGGTCCTTCGCGGTCACCACGATCACGGGGATCTCCCGCCACCGCTCGACCTGCCTCAGTGCCGCCACGAACTCGGCGCCGTCCATCACGGGCATGGCCAGGTCGAGCAGGATGAGGCGGGGCGTGGTTTCCGCCAGGCGATCGAGCGCGATGCGTCCATTTTCCGCCTCCACGACGGTCCAGCCCTCGCGTTCGAGACCACGGCGGAACGTCCGGCGCGTCGCGGCGTCGTCCTCCACGACCATTACCACGCCGCCGGCGCCGGGCTGGTGCCGGCGGAGGATGCGCCGCAGTTGCGAGCGGTCGATGGGTTTCGTCACGTACTCCGTGGCGCCGAGGGCCAGCGCGAGTTGCTGCTCGTGCAGCACGGAGAGCATGATCACGGGCACGTCGGCCAGCGTCTCGTCGGCACGGATGCGCTGGAGCACTTCCCAGCCGTCCATGCCGGGCATGAGGACGTCGAGCGTGATCGCGTCGGGGTGGATGTCGTGTGCCCGCCGGAGGCCACTCGTTCCGTCGGCCGCCTCCTCCACGCGGAACCCCTCGGCGGCAAGGACGGATGCAAGAAGGCGGCGGGCGTCGGCGTCGTCGTCGATGATGAGCACCGTGCCGGCCGAGCCGTCGCCCTGCGGTGCGGGCCGCGCGGCTGCGGTGTCGGCGCCGGCCCCGCGCCGGGCGGCGTCGACGCGCGCGGGCAGGCGGAGCGTGAACGTGGAGCCCCGGGCCGGCGTGCTGGCCACATCCACGTCGCCGCCCATCATCTGGCTGAACCGGCGCGTCAGGGCGAGCCCGAGGCCCGTTCCCCCGTACTTGCGCGCCGTCGAGGCCTCGGCCTGGCTGAACGACTCGAACAGGCGCGAGACCTGTTCCGGCGTCATGCCGATGCCGGAGTCGCGAACCTCGAAGGTCAACCACTCGCCGTCGGGCGCGCGGCGGACGTCGAGGCCGATGTCGCCGTTCTCGGTGAACTTGCACGCATTCGAGAGGAGGTTGAGCAGCATCTGCCGGACCTTCACGAGGTCGGCGTGCATCGCACCCAGGCCTTTCTCCGCGCGCACGTGGAGCCGGTTCCGGTTCCGCTCCACCATCGGCTGGATGGTCGCGGCCACGTCGTCGAGCATCGGGCCGACGTCGAACGACTCCAGGAAGAGTTCCATCTTCCCGGCCTCGATCTTGGACAGGTCGAGGACGTCGTTGATGAGGGCGAGGAGATGCTTGCCGGCGGTGTGGATCTTGCCCAGGTCGGGGATGAACGACTCCACGCCCGCGTCCGCGGCCTCCTCCTGCAGCATTTCGCTGTAGCCAATGATCGCGTTGAGCGGTGTCCGGAGTTCGTGGCTCATGTTGGCGAGGAACTGGCTCTTGGCGCGGTTGGCGCCTTCCGCTTCCCGCCGGGCCTCGGTGAGTTCCGTGATGTCGTGGTACATCCCCATCAGGGCCACGCGCGACGCGTCCGCGATCACCGGCACGCCAAGGATCTCGACGTCGACGTACGTGCCGTCCTTTCGCCGTCGCCGCCCGATGCCCTTCACGGGGCGGTCGATGGCGTCGCGCGTGTACTGCTCGGCTTCGCCGAGGGTCGTGGGATCGGTGATCAATTCGTCGAGGTTGCGCCCGCGACTCTCGCCCTCGGTCCAGCCGAAGAGCCGCTCGAACGCCGGGTTGCATGCAGCGACCGTGTAGTCGTTGTTCAGCTGGACGATCGCCACCGGGCTGTTGTTGAGGAGGCTCCGGAAGAACTCGCGCTGGCGCGACGCCTCCTCGTAAAGCCGCGCGCCTTCGATCGCGATGGCGGCCTGCGGCGTGAACAGGTTCAGCAGGCGGAGGTCGTCATCGCCGAACGTGCGTGCCGGGTTGGCGTCGATGATGCCGAGGGCGCCGACGAGGCGGCGATCGATGAGCAGGGGCGCGATGAGGACCGACTTGACCTGGAAGTCCGAGTAGTCCGCGTGCTTTCCGCTCCACGCATCGTAGTCGGGAATGATGAGGGGGTCGTGCGTCTGGACGACGATCCCCATGGCCCCCTCGCCGGGGCGCAGCCGGATGCCCGTCGTGTCCTTGGGGAGGTTGTGGCTTGCGGCGACGACGAGCTCGTTTGACGCGGCGTCGAAGATCGCGAGTTCACCGCCGGTGACGCCCAGCAGGGCGACCGTGCGCTCCAGGGTGGCCCGCAGGGTCCGCGTCAGTTCACGCTGCGTCAGGAGGTCGGACATCGAGGCGAGCACGGCCTGCTGCTCGTCGGCGCGGCGGCGCTGCGCGACAATCAGCCTGGCCCGGGCGATGGCGATGCTCGCCTGGTTGGCGGCGGCCGTCAGGATCTCGAAGTCGCTCGCGCCGAACGCGTCCGGCTCGGCACTCTCGACGACCAGCACGCCGATCACGCGTCCGTCCACGATGAGGGGGATGTCCACCTCCGATCCCGTATTCAGCGTCGGCTCGTAGCTGGATTCGCGACGTACGGCCGGCGTGTAGTGAAGCTTGCGGTCGAGGATCGCGCGCTCGCTCAGGCCGTGGCCCGGGGCGAGGCGGAACCCCGGCCGAGCGGCCTGCCAGCCGACGCTGGCCACCATCACGCGATCGCCCGTCGCGTCATCGAGGAGGAAAACGCCCAGGAAGCTGTATCCCAGGGCCTCGTCGCGGAGGCCGTTGGCAACGCTCTTGCAGATTTCCTGTTCCGTCGTGGCGGCGGCGATCGCCGAGCTGAGTCGTAGCAGGGCCGACTGGCGCCGGGCCATCGCGGCGTCCCTGCCGCGTCCCGACTGACGCGCGAGCGTCGGCGGCGCGGCCGGGCGGCCACCCTTCGTTGCGGCGACGCGGCTCTTGCGGGGCCGTCCGCCGGCCGCTGGGCGCTTGCCCTTGCCGGTTTTTCGCTTACCCACCATCAGCCTCCCGCATGGTTCGGCCAGCGTTCCGGCCCGAAACTACCGTTCACCGCCGAGGACCGATAGCGGGGGCGACGCGGAGGCTAGCGCCGGCTAGCGCCGGCCAGCGCCGGCCAGCGCCGGCCCGCCCGGCCCGC
>JAYEKC010000198.1:0-18426 GCA_034716715.1 Gemmatimonadota bacterium
TTCGCGCCCACGGCGAGGTACTCGGCGTGGGCGCCCCAGAGGTCGTCGCTGTAGTCCAGGAGCCCCTGGTAACTCTGGTCGTCCCCCGTCTTGCCCGTGGTGTTCGTCTGCGCCCAGTAGGCGCTGGCCAGCAGCGCCTGCGTGAGCGAGAACGTCCCGTCCACGCCGAACGCCGAGTTCGTCCCCGTGCCGGCCGCGCCGACCGAGCGATTCGTGGCCATGATGCCGATGGCGCTCCGGCTCAGCACGTCGCGCTTGAGGCGGAGGACGCTGAAGTTGGTCGCGGGCGACGCGAACGCCTCCTGGCTCCGCGTCTGGATGTCCATCGCGCCGATGGCCCACGGGCCCACCTTGCCGGTGAGCCGGCCGCCGGCGCTGATGGGAATCACGCCGCCGTTGTTCAGCCCGATGCGCCGCGTGTAGAACAGGTACGGGAGGTCGGACGTGCCCGACCCGGACGTCACCCCCGTGCCGCCGCGCGCGAAGTCGAAGATGCCGCGTCCCTCGAGGAAGAAGTCGCGCTTCTCGGGGTAGAACAGGTTGAACCGCGTGAGGTTCACCTGCTGCTCGTCCACCTCCACCTGGGCGAAGTCGGTGTTGATCGTCGCGTCGGCCGTGAGGTTCGGCGTGACGGCGTACTTGATGTCGCCGCCGCCGTCGCCGGTGAACTGGTCCGTGAGGGGAGGCTGGCGGACGTTGTCCGTCGTGGAGCGCGCGATGGCGTACGGCTTGAACTCGATGTTCGCCCCGGATTCGGGAAGGTCGAGGGCCACCAGCGTGCCCCCCGACGACACGCGGTTCAGCGCCTGCGGTCCCGCGAGGATCCGCGGCACGGGCGTCAGGTAGTCCCACTCGTTCTTGTGCCGGATGGACCGCCGGATCTGGATGCCCCACACCTGGTCCTTGCCGGCGCGGAAGCGCAGGGACTTGAGGGGGATCGCCATCTCCACGGTCCACCCGCCGTCGAATCGCCCGGGCTTGGACGTCCACACGGGGTTCCAGTCGGTGTTCGACCCGCCCTCGTCCACCACCGAGTAGTCGGCGCGCGCGCCGAGGGGGTTGGTGTAGAACGCGAAGCCCGAGCGGCGGTCGTAGTACGTGTCGAACATCACGCCGAAGTGCTCGTTGTTGCGGAGGCCGCCCGTGTCGCGGCGCAACTCGTTCACGATCCACTCCGCGGGCGGCGAGCGGTCGTAGCACCGGCAGGTCACGTAGATGTTCCGGTCGTCGTACATCACCCAGATGTCGCTGCGCTCGCTGGCCTCCTGGCCGTAGTCCGGCGCCACCTGGATGAGCCCGCCGAACGGCTTCTCCCGCCGGTACACCTCCTCGTCGAGCACGCCGTCCACCTTGAGCGGTTCGGTGAGCCGGATGGCGCGCACGGTGGCGCGCCGCAGCGAGTCGCGCGTGATGACTTCGGGCGGCACCGGGGCGGGCGAGCCGTCAATGACGCGCGCGGCCTGGGCGTGCGCCGCCGTGTATGCGGGGGCGGCGACCAGCGCGGCGGCCAGGATCACGGCGCCGGCCTGGACGGGCCGGCGCAGGGGAATGGCGGTCATCTCGTCTGGGGGTGGGAGCCGGGTCAATATCGCCCGGGGTGCGCGCCGGGCGGAACCCTTGGCGCCCGGTGTGCATAACCGCCGTACGGCTTCACCGCCGTGTAACGAACCCACATCTTGTGGAGAACGGCCCACGTGGCAGCCACCGCAAGGCGTTGGCGCGCGCCCGTACTCCGGCGTTTCCTCGAACTCACCACGGGAAGGTCACGATGCGACTGCTTTCACGTATTTCCACATTCGCCATTTGCGCCGCGGCGCTGCACACGGCATTGCCCTCGGCGCCCCTCGCTGCGCAGGGCATGGACCACTCGAAGATGGGCGGCATGGACAAGATGGGTGGCATGATGGGCGGCATGGCCATGCCGGGCCAGGCGGCGTTCGCCACCATCCAGGACGTGGTGAAGAAGCTCAAGGCCGACCCGAACACGGACTGGTCGAAGGTGAACCTCGAGGCGCTGCGCCAGCACCTCATCGACATGGACAACGTGATGATGCGGGCGAAGGTGAAGCAGGTGAGCGTGGACGGCGGCATGTCGCTCGACATCACCGGCGCGGGCGACGTCGAGGGGTCGATCCGGCGCATGGGCGGGATGCACGCGATGGCGCTGACGGAGGAGGGCCAGTACGTCGCCAAATCGAGCGAAATCCCGGGCGGCATCCGCCTCGTGGTCACCGCGAAGGACCCGCGGGACGCCAAGGCCGTGACGATGGTGCGCGCGCTGGGGTTCTCGGGAACGTTTACCGAGGGCGACCACCACGCGATGCACCACATGATGATCGCGCGCGGCGAGCCGATGATGCACGACCACAAGCCGTAGGGTCGGAACGCACCATCCGCGGCCGGCGGGCGCCGCGACGTGGTCGCGGCGCCCGCTTCGTCTTAACGTATGCGTGTCCATCCCACCGACAGGGGTACGCTGATGTCATTCGCCTTCCGCCGCGCGGCGACCATCGCCTGCGCACTGCTCGCCACCGCCACGCCGGCCGTTCTCGGCGCCCAGGCCCGGGCGCTCCCGTCCATCGCCGAGCGCACCGCCGGGATGACGGCCAAGCCGGGGTACTTCAACCTCTACTGGGACGAGGGCACCGGGAAGCTCTTCTGGGAGATCGACAAGCTCGACACGGAATTCCTCTACCAGGTGTCCATGGCGAGCGGCCTCGGGAGCAACCCGGTGGGCATCGACCGCGGCCAGCTGGGCGGCACCGCGATTCTCGTGGCGAAGCGCATCGGCCCGCGCGTGCTGCTCGAGGAGCCGAACTACCGGTTCCAGGCGCGCAACACGACGAACGCCGCCGAGAAGGAGGCGGTGCGCGACGCGTTCGCTCCGTCGGTGCATTGGGGCTTCGACATCGTCGCCCAGACGGGAACGAGCGTGCTCGTGGACGCGACGGCGTTTTTCATGCGCGACGCGCGCGGCGTGGTGGAGACCATCGCCGCCCGCCAGCAGGGCCGGTTCACGCTCGACGCCTCGCGCAGCGCGCTCTATCCCGACCGCATCAAGTCGTTCCCCCTGAACAACGAGGTCGAGGCGGTGCTGACGTTCACCAGCCCGCAGCCCGGCCCCCTGGTGAACGGCGTCGCCGCCTCGGGCGAGACCATCACGCTCCGCGAGCACCACTCGCTGGTGAAGCTGCCCGACGCCGGCTACAAGCCGCGCTACGCCGACCCGCGCATCGGCGTGAGCGGACCCGACGTGATGGACTTCTCGCAGCCGATCGACCAGGACATCTACGTGCGCGTCGCGGCGCGCCACCGCCTGCAAAAGAAGGACCCGCGTGCGGTGCGGTCGGAGGCGGTGAAGCCGATCGTCTACTACATCGACAACGGCACGCCGGAGCCCGTCCGCTCCGCACTCGTGGAAGGCGTGAGCTGGTGGAACCAGGCCTTCGAGGCCGCGGGCTACATCAACGCGTTCCAGGTGAAGGTGCTGCCCGACAGCGCCGACCCCGACGACATCCGCTACAACGTCGTCCACTGGACCCACCGCAAGACGCGCGGCTACTCGTACGGCGGCAGCGTGGTGGACCCGCGCACCGGCGAGATCATCCGCGGCAACGTGAACCTGGGCAGCCTCCGCCTCCGGCAGGACTTCCTGCACGGGCAGGGGATGGTGGCGCCGTTCGGCGCCGGCGGCGCCGACGGCGCGGACGGTTTCGCCGACGCGCCCGACTTCGAGTATCTCGCCGAGCTCGCCGCCGACACCGGCGCCGCGCTGAAGATGGCGCTCATGCGCGTGCGCCAGCTGGGCGCCCACGAAGTGGGCCACACGCTCGGCTTCCCGCACAACTACATCGCCAGCGCGCTCGGCCGTTCGAGCGTGATGGACTATCCCGCGCCGCTGGTGAAGATCACGCCGCAGGGCGACCTCGACCTGTCCGACGCGTACCCGCAGGAGATTGGCGACTACGACAAGATGGCCATCGCGTGGCTCTACCAGGACTTCCCGCCGGGCGCCGACGAGAAGGCCGGACTCAACAAGATCATCGAGGACGGTTACGCGAAGGGCCTCCGCTACGTGGGCTACACGAACAACAACTTCATCGGCGCCCCGGCGCAGTTCGCGTCGGTGTGGGACAACGGCGCCAACCTCGTGGACCAGCTCAAGGTCGAGATCCAGGTGCGGAAGATCGGCCTCGACAAATTCGGCCCGCAGGTGCTGCGCCCGGGCCAGCCGCTTTCCGAGCTGGAGTACGTACTGCTGCCGCTCTACATGCACCACCGGTTCCAGTTGCGGTCGGCCGCGCAGAGCATCGGCGGGATGGACTACGGCAACGCCATCCGGGGAGGCAAGGAGAAGGCGTTCACGATCGTGCCCGGCGCCGAGCAGCGGCGCGCGCTCGACGTGATCCTCTCGACGCTCGCGGTGGACTTTACCGCGCTGCCCAAGCGGATCGTGGACATGATCCCACCTCCGGCCGACCGGCACGACGAGGGCGAGGGCTTCGAGCACCGCACCGACGTCGCGTTCGACGCACTTGCGGCCGCGGAGGGGTCGGCCAACTTCACGGTGGGCGAGATCCTCAACCCCGAGCGGATGGCGCGCCTCGTGTCATTCGGGAGCCTCGGCGACTACCCCACGCTCGAGGAGGTCGTGGACAAGCTCGTCGCGGCCACGTGGAACGTGCCCACGCCCACGGACAAGTACCACCGCGCCGTGCAGCGCGTGATCCAGCGCGCGGTGGTGGACCAGATGATGCTGATGGGGATGCGGGCCGACAACGCGCCCGACGTGCGGGCGGTGCTCTCGGACCGGTTGTCGAAGCTGGCGAAGCGGATCGAAGGCCAGGCGGCGACGAACGACGCCGCCCGCGCGACGGTCGCGGCCGACATCCGGCGCTGGGAGCACCGGACGGTGGCCACGATCCCCGGACCGCCGCTGAGGCTGCCCGCGGGCGACCCGATCGGCGGCGGGGCGAGCGCCGGGCGGCAGCCGTAACAACGCTTCGGCACAGACGGAGGTCAGGATGAGCGCACCGGCACGCGTTGAGGGCCTCGGGCGGAGAGGACGGTGGCGCGGCCGGCCAGCGCCTGCGCTCGCGGCGTGCCTGATCGCGCTCGGCTCGTGCACGCTGTACCGTGCCCGGCCGCTCGAGCCCATTGACTCCGGAGGGACGGGCGAACGCGAAAGCCTCGCCGGAGTCGCCGTGGATGCGTCGGCCATCAAACATCCGCTGCTGGCGCCCGTTCACGTGAATGTTGCCGACGGGATCACTCCGGATGAGGCGGCGCTGCTGGCCGTCGCGGCCAACCCGGATCTGCGTGCCGCGCGGGCGGCGCGCGGCGTGGCGGGGGCCCAACTGGTCGCCGCCGGGATCCTCCCCAACCCTGTGCTTTCCGGCGCCGTGGACGTCCCGACGGCACCGGGCACCAGCGCCGTCACGGCCGTCACGCTCGGCGCAGCCGTGGACCTGCTGGGGATTGCGACGCGAAGCTCCGAGCGGTCGGCAGCGCGACTTGGCGTCGAGTCGGTCGACCTGGGCCTGGCGTGGCTCGAGTGGCAGGTGGCGCAGGCGGCGCGCCTGAGGGCGTTCGACATCCTGCTGTTGGACCGGGCCCTCGGCCTGGTAACGGAGCAGCAACGCACCCTCCAGGCGGTGGTAAGCACGCTGCGAACGGCGGTGGCGCAGCAAGTGGCGACGCGCGTGGAACTCGGCGCCGCAGAAGTCGCGTATCACGCCGTCGTGGATGCGCACCTCATGCTGCGCATGCAGCGCGACACCGCTGCCCTTGGCCTCGCGCGCACCATCGGACTGGACGGCTCGGCGCCGCTCGAAATTCAGGATGTACCGATTCCGTTCGACGGCGACTCCATTTCGCCGACAGCGCTGCCGACCCTCGACGCGCTGATGCACGACCTCGGCAAGAGACGGCTGGACTTGCAGGGGCTGGGCTTGGGTTACGCCAGCCAGGAAGCGAAGGTACGCGCGGCCGTCCTTCGGCAGTTTCCGCAGATCAGTATTGGCGTGAACCGGATTCGCGACACAGGTGGCCTCCTCACGCTCGGGCCCGCCGTGACGATCGCGTTTCCGCTCTTCAATCGCAACCAGGGCGAGGTTGCGGTGGCCGAAGCCACGCGGGCGCAGATGCAGGCCGAGTATGAGGCGCGGGTGTTCAACGCGCGATCGACGATGCGGGCGTTGCTCGCCGAGTTGACGGCCTCACGGCGTCGCCTCAGCAACCTTCGGGAGAGCGTGACGGCGCAGCAGGAGACGGTCGACCTGTACCGGCGCGCCCTGCAGGCCCGAAACGCCGACGTCCTTACGTACTACACGGCGCTGAGCGCCCTGATGACCAGCCAGCTCGACGTGGTGGCCACGTTGCGCGGGGTCGTCGAGCTTGCCGTGGCGCTCGAAACGGAAAGTGGCGAGCGGTTCACTCCTTCCAACCGGTAGCAACCATGACCTGTCACTGGCATTCGCGACAATGGGCCCGGCGCGGCCGGCAGGGCACGCGAACCCTTCCGGCCGGTCGGATTGCCGCGGCGTTCCTGTGTCTGACGTCTCTCGCATGCGACCGGGGCGCCACGAGCGATGCGGCTGGCACTTCGGGAGTGTCAGCTCTCGTGCACGTTGGCCGCGTGCGCTCGACGGCGCTGACCGAACTGCTGGTGGCGTACGGCACCGTCGTGCCGGCGCCGGGATCGATCCGGGCGTTCAATGCGCCGTTCGATGCCGTGGTGAGTCGTCTGCACGTCAGCCGGGGGCAGCGCGTCAATGCCGGCCAGCCGCTGATCGACGTTTCGCCCAGCCCGGACACGAAGTTGCTCCTCGAGGGTGCCCGATCGGCTCTTCGCCTCGCTCAGGGCCGCGCGGCCGACGCGAAGGCGCGCCTCGAACTCGGCCTCGTGACGCGCGACGAGTTGCTGCTGCAGGAACAGGCGCTGGCCGACGCCGAGGCGAAATGGGCGACGTACTCGCAATGGGCCGACGGGCTCAAGCTCACGGCGGCGACTGACGGTGTGGTGGACCGCATGCCGGTGTCCGAAGGCCAGCGTGTGCCTGCCGGCAACCTGATGCTGTCCGTGGTCGCCGAGGGACGGTACGAAGCGGCGCTCGGCGTCGAGCCCGAAGATGCGGCGCTGATCGCAGCCGGGCAGTCCCTCACCATCGAGCCGCTGGGGGAATCCGCGCCGTCGCAGACGGTGCCCGCGACTGTGCGCAACGTTTCGCTGGCGGTGGACTCGGCTACCCGGCTGATCACCGTGCTCGCCGTGCCCAGGACGATGTCGCACCGGGTGGTGCTCGGTGAGTATGTCCGTGCGACGATTCCGGTGCGAAGTGGAACCGGGCTGGCGGTGCCGAGGTCGGCCGTACTCCAGCAGGATCGCGAAGCCGTCCTGTTCATTGTTCGAGGCGGCCGTGCGCTCCGACGTGTCGTCACCGTGGGCGTCGAAACGGATTCGCTCGTGCAGGTGCGCGGACAGGGCGTGCAGCCGGGCGATTCCGTCGTGGTGCTGGGCAACTATGAACTTTCGGACGGCATGCGCGTCCGGACCGCGGCCGACTCCCTGGGCCGGGGGGATTCCGCAGGGAGCGGACGCGGTCGGGGCGGCCGGTGACGCTCGATCGCTGGATTCGTGCGCACCGGAGGTCGCTCCTGTTCGCCGGAGGGGCGCTTGCCGTCGCCGGTCTGGCGTCGGCGCTGCGTACGCCGGTCGCCCTGTTTCCCCACATCGAGTTTCCGCGCGTCGTGGTCGCGCTGGATGCGGGAGACCGCCCGGCCGACGAGATGATGGCGCTCGTGACCGCGCCGGTTGAGCAGGTGCTCCGCGCTGTGCCGGCGGCGCATTCCGTGCGCTCGGTGACCAGCAGGGGGAGCGCCGAGATTTCGGTGACGTTCGACTGGGGCACGGACATGACCGTCGCTGCGCTCCAGATCGACGGGGCGATTGCGCGGGCGCTTCCCGATCTCCCGGCCGGCACGCGGGCCAGCGCCCGCCGCATGGACCCGACCGTGTTTCCGGTGATTGCGTACAGCCTGGTGTCGTCGGTGCGGTCACAGACCGACCTGTACAACATCGCGTATTACGGCATCCGGCCGCTGCTCGCCCGCGTGAACGGCGTGGCGCGAATCGACGTTCTGGGCGGCGCACCGGAGGAGATTCAGGTGTTCGTTGATCCCGCCCAGCTCGAGCGCTTCGGGCTCACCGTGGACGCCGTGGCCAACGCGCTCCGGGCCGCGAATGTGGTGGTTGCGGCGGGTCCGCTGGAGGACCAGTACAAGCAGTACCTGGTGCTGACCGACAGCCGCTATCGCACCATCGACGAGATTCGTGAAACTGTGGTGCGATCCGGTGGCGAGGGATTCGTGCGGGTCGGTGACGTCGGCACGGTCGTGCGCGCCGCCGTGCCGAGCCGCGCGCGCGTGACGGCCGATGGCCGGCCGGCGGTGCTGTTCCAGGTGTACCAGCAGCCGGGCGGCAATACCGTCGGCATCGCGCGCGACGTGCGGCAGGCCCTCGGGAACATCGGAGATATCGTCCCGGCCGACGTGCGCCTGTCGAGCTGGTACGACCAGAGTGACCTGATCACGGCCTCGGCGAGCAGCGTCCGGGATTCGGTGCTGATCGGCATCGTTCTGGCAGCGCTGGTGCTGCTCGCGTTTCTCCGGGACGTCCGCATCACGCTCATTGCCGTCGTGGTGGTGCCGTCCGTGCTGGCGGCGACCATGCTCGTGATTTTCGTGCTGGGCCTCGGCTTCAACCTGATGACGCTGGGAGGCATGGCCGCAGCCGTGGGGTTGGTGATTGACGACGCCATCGTGGTGGTCGAGCACGCCGCCCGACGGATAGCCGAGGCGCGATCGCGCGGGGCGGAAGCCCGCATGCATCGTGCCCTGGCGGCGGCGCGAGAGTTTACCACGCCGCTGGTCGGCTCGTCGCTTTCCACCGTGATCATTTTCGCACCGCTGGCGTTTCTCAGCGGCGTCACGGGGGCGTTCTTCAAGGCGCTGTCCCTGACGATGGCCGCGGCCCTCGTGATCTCATTCCTGGTGGCCTGGCTCGTCGTGCCGCTCCTGGCGGGTTGGCTGCTCCGGCGCGAGGAAAGCGAAGCGGTGGAAGGCCGCTTGACGGTCCACCTGCACTCGCAGTATGAGCGACTGTTGCAGCGGCTGATGCGGCGGCCCGTCCTGCTTTCCCTGGTGGTGGTGCCCCTCCTCCTGCTGGGTTACCTGAGCTACCGGCGCACGGGTTCCGGGTTCATGCCGGCGTCCGACGAGGGCGGATTCATCCTCGATTATCGCGCCGCGCCGGGAACCTCCCTCGCAGAGACTGATCGGCTGGTGCGGCAGGTCGAAGCCATCCTCCGGGCCATCCCCGACGTGCGATCCTACTCGCGGCGGACCGGCTTGCAACTGGGTGGGGGGATTACCGAGGCGAATGAAGGCGATTTCTTCGTGCGCCTCGTCCCGCCCCCGCGCCGTCCCATTGATGCCGTGATCAGTGACGCGCGCCGCCGGATCGAAACGGAGGTGCCCGGGCTCAGGGTAGAGATGGCCCAGTTGATGGAGGATCTCATCGGGGATCTCACCGCCGTTCCCCAGCCAATCGAAGTCAAGCTGTTTACCGAGAATGCGGCGGTGCTCGACTCGCTTGCCCCGGTCGTCGCGGCCGCGATCGATTCCATCCCTGGGGTCGTTGACGTGCGCAACGGCGTGAAGCTCGCCGGAGACGCGCTGGTCATCCGCGTTGACCGCGAGCGCGCGGCCCTGGAGGGGGTCGATCCGGACGCGGTGGCGCGGAGCCTGCAGGCGTACATCGGCGGCAAAGTCACGACAACGATTCAGCGCGACGCGCGAGTCGTGGGCGTGCGAGTGTGGATTCCGCAATCGGCGCGCCGTCGCATCACGGACGTGGGCAGGCTTGTGCTGGCTGCGCCGGACGGACACCGCTTCCGGGCGAGCCGGATCGTATCGGTCATCCCCGTGACGGGCCAGCCGCAGATCACGCGTGACGACCTCAAGCGCATGGTGGCCGTCACGGCCCGCATCAGCGGGCGTGACCTGGGCTCCACGGTACGCGACGTCCAGGCGCGACTCGATCGTCCCGGCGTCATTCCGGCGGGCGTGACGTACCAGCTCGGTGGCCTGTACGAGCAGCAACGCATCGCGTTCCGTGGACTGGTCGCGGTTTTCGCCGCTGCGCTCGTGCTGGTGTTCCTGCTGCTCCTGGCGCTGTACGAGCGTTTCCTGGTTGCGGGCGCGATGCTGCTCACCACGGTGCTTGCCATCCCGGCAGTGTTCCTCGGGCTGTGGGTGACCGGCACGGAGCTGAACATCTCGTCCATGATGGGATTGACGATGGTGGTCGGCATCGTCACGGAAGTGTCCATCTTCTATTTTTCCGAGTTCCGCGAGCTGCAGGGCGCCGCGACCGGACCCGGGCCGTACGTGGCGGCAGGGCGCAATCGCGCCCGTCCCATTGCCATGACGACGGTCGCCGCAATGCTGGCCCTGCTCCCCCTCGCCCTCGGCATCGGGCAGGGCGCCGGCATGCTGCAACCACTGGCCATCAGCATCATCGCCGGGCTCGTCGCGCAGCTGCCGCTCGTGCTCGTGGCGCTGCCGGTGTTGCTCAGCGCGCTGCTGGAGACCCGCCCGGCGCGCCAACCGGAATCGTCCGGCACGCTGTCCGGCACGGCGCCCGGTGCGTGACAGGTGTGCGTCAGCTTGGCGGGGTATTCTACCGGTGGGTGCGCCGGGGCCGCGCGAGTGGCGCGGTCCCGGCCCGCGAATCCCCATTAGAGAGAGGTTCCCGTGCGTATCCCCGTGCTCGTGCCTGTCGTTGCCGTCGCCCTTGCCGCCGCCTGTGAGCGGAAACCGAATCCTTCGCGCGAAGCGGCTGGTCGCGACGGTTCGCCGGTCCAGCAGCCGTCCGCCGGCGTTCCGTTCTACGAAGTTGTCGGCTCCCGCGCCGAGGACGCGTACGATCAGGTCAAGGCGTCGCAGTGGACGGCGGCGCAGGCGTCCGTGGACACACTGACGGCAGCGCTTCGCGCCGCGCAGCCACTCGATACGGCCGGCCATGGCGACTCGCTGCGGAGCGGATTGGAGGCCTTGTCCGCTGCGATTGTGTCGCACGCGAGGGCTGACGCCGTCCGCCTTGCCAACCACCTGACGGAAATCGGCGCGGCATTGTCCGAACCGCACAATCCGCAAGTCCCGGCGGCGGTGGCCCGACTCGACTACTACGGTCGTGAGCTCGAGATCTGGGCCAGCGCCAGGGACGACCGAAAGCTGGCCCAGACGGGCACGGCGATGGCTGCGACGTGGCGCGAGCTGCGACCGCGCGTCGTGGCCGCCGGCGGGGCGACTGCCGCCGCACGGTTTGATTCGCTCACCGCGCGGGTTTCGGCCGCGCGAACGGTTGCCGCGTACGCGGCCGCCGCTGCGCCCGTGCTGGACGCCGTCGACGCGCTCGAGGCGGTCTTCAAGCGATAGGGCCGGGTTATGGTATCACCTGACGTGCTCTCCTGGGTGAGCCAGTACGGCTATGGCCTGCTCGCTCTCCTGGTGTTTCTGGAGAGCGTCGGGTTGCCGGTTCCCGGCGAAACCTCTGTCCTCGCCGCCGCGTTTGCGGCAGCGCAGGGCGTGTTGTCCCTTCCCGCGGTGATCGCGGTGGCGGCGGTCGCGGGCATTGCCGGCGACAACCTGGGGTACCACCTCGGCCACCGGTTCGGACGGCAATGGGCGGAGCGGTGGGGCCGGTGGGTGTTGTTGACGCCCACCCGGCTGGCGAGTATGGACGCTTTCTTTGCCCGCTACGGATCGGCCGCGATCGTCATCGCCCGCTTCGTGACCGGCGTTCGCGTGGTCGCGGCCATCGCCGCCGGGGCGGCCGCGATGCCGCGGCGTACGTTCGTGACGTTCAACATCCTGGGCGCGGTGACGTGGGCGGCCGCCGTCGGCGCGATCGGCTTCGCAATGGGTCGCGGTTACTCGGCCGCGCTGCTCTCCGCCGGCCACACCGGCGTCGCGCTGCTGGTCATCGCGGGTTCGGTGCTGTTCGCGCTGTGGGCGGCGCGACGGCTGATGGTGTTGCTGCGGGACCGCTCAGGCGCACCATGGCCGGAACAGGCGCAGCACCTGCTCCGCCGCCTGGGACGCCACGCCCTGGCCGCCCTCGTGGTTAGCGCAGGCGCCACGCTGGCCTTCGCCAAAGTGACCGAGGACGTGGTTGCGCACGAAAGCACGGCGTTTGACAATGCGGTGCGCGGCTGGGTGCAGGGTGTGCGCGGACCCTTGCTGGAGGCGTGGGCGGGCGGCGTCACGCTGCTGGGGTCGGGTCTGGTGCTCATTCCGCTGTGCATTGCCGGCGCAGTCGCCTTGTGGCGTTTTCGGGGACGCAGGGCCGCCGTTGCCGCCATGCTGGCGCCGGCGGCCGCCGGCGGCGCGATTATCGCCGTCAAGTTGCTCGTTCACCGCGCCCGCCCGGCCGGTGCGGCTGGCCTCGCCGAAACCGGATATGCGTTTCCAAGCGGGCATTCCACGGCGACGGCCGCAGTGTACCTGATGCTCGCGTACCTGCTCATTCGCGAACGGCTCGCGCCGGCGTGGACGGCCGGGGTCGCCGCGGTGGTCGTGCTGCTGGTGGGCGTCAGCCGCATCGTCCTCGACGTGCACTGGGCGACTGATGTGCTGGGGGGATGGAGCGTCGGGCTCGCGATCGCGGCGGCGGCCGGCCTCGTGTACGAGCGGATACGGATCGCCGGCAGCCGACCAGACGCCGCATGACGCCGAGATGCCGGGGCGCACGACGGGCCCTGTTGGCACTGGCCCTTCCGGTCGTGTTCGCGGGGTGGCAGGCGCCACGGGTACTGCAGGGCACGGTGCGTCGCGCCGACACCGACCTTCCGTTGGCGGGCGCGGTGGTGCAGGTGCTTGCGACGAACGTTGCGACCGTCACGAACGCCCAGGGCGAGTTCAGCCTGAACCTGCCCGTTGGGCGGTACGCTGTGTCGGTCGCGCATTCGGGTTTCATCCCCCGGACACTCGATATCACCATCGGCACGGGAGGCCTGCGTGTTGACGTCGACCTGACCCGCGCGGCGCAGTCGGTGCCGCCGCTCTACATTCGCGACACGGCCGGAGTCACCGGCGATGGAGCGGCGGCGCGCCGCCGCGTCGAGACGCGGGCGGGTGACCGGGCGGTTGACGCGGAGACGATCCGGGGAGACCCGACGACCGCCGAGCCCGATGCGATTCGAGCGCTGGCGGGCCGACCGGACGTCGGCATCGCTCCGGAGTCGCCCACGGCGCTCCGCGTGCGCGGCGGGTCTGCCGACCAGACGGCCGTGTACGTGAACGACGTACCACTGTACTTCGTCTCGCACGCCGGCGGGGTGTTGAGCCCCGTCAGCCCGGCGCTCGTGTCGCGGTCCAGCGTGAGCGCCGGTGTGCCGAGCGCGCGGTATGGCGGGGCCATTTCCGGAACGGTCAATCTTCGCACGGCCGAGACAACGGAAGGCAGGGCCGTCGTGTCCGGGTCGGTGACTCCGCGGCTCGTCGAGCTGTCAGCGGAAGGGCCGATTCCCGGCGTGGCGGGATCGTCCATCAGTATCAGTGGCCGGGGTGACCGCCAGTCGGCGGTGTCGCTCATAAGCGGCGAGGCCACGGGTCAGGCGCTGGGGTTCAACGACTTCTTCCTGTCTGCGGTGAAACGGTTTTCGCGCTCGCGCATCGAGGCATTGGTGATCGGAGGCGCCGAGCGGCTGCGGTTTGCGTCGGGCGGACAGGACTCGGCCGCGGCATCGCCGCCATCGGGAGCGGGCGCTTCGCCGGAAGAATCGGGCGCGTTGGAAAACCGGTTCGACTGGCGGACGACGACGGCGGCGGTACTCTGGCGACAGGAATCCGGGTCGACGATGCACCTGTCAGCGCGGGCGTGGCGAACACAGTATGACGCAGCGGCGCGCTGGGCCTCGCCATCCGCGGCGACGGACCTCGCGAGCGGTCTCCGCGAAAGCGGGTTTGCCGCCGACTTCGAATGGGGGCAGCACGCGTCGGGCGGTCGCGCGGGCGGGTTCCTCTCGCGGTACGACGTGTCGTATGTCGTCAGTCCAGTCGTTCCGGGCGGCGCCGTCGCGTCGAACCTGCTGTCTCTGGGCTCGTCTCCGCTTGTCGGAGCGGCCTATCTCGAGCGGTACTGGGAGCCGATGCGCGGCCTGTCCGTCGTTGGTGGCGTACGCGCCGTGACGACGGACGTCCGGCGCCTGCTGCTTGAGCCTCGCGTGGCCGTGCGCTATTCGACGGCCCCGTGGCTGTCGGTATCGGTCAGCGCCGGGCGCCAGCACCAATTCGTGCAATCGTTGCGAAACGAGGAATCGCTGACCGACTCGTTCCTCGGCCTGTCGTTTCCTGCGGCCGCCGCGGCGGGTGGCGTTCCGGTGGCGATGTCCGACCAGGTCGCCTTGTCGGTGGAATCCGCCCTGTCGCCCGGCTGGCGCGCGTCTGTCGATGGCTACGTGCGGTCCCTCAGCGGGCTGGCGCTCGTTGCGCCGCTGACCGGCGCCCCATTCGCCACGCGAGGCATCGTGCCGGGGCGGGGCCGCGCTGTCGGCCTTGCGCTCTTCGTCGAGTATCGGGGGCCGCGCGTGAGTGGGCAGCTCGGCTATGCGGTCTCCGACGTCACGCGATCGGCCCCGGGCGTCCATTACCGGCCGGCCTTTGCCGTCGGGCAGTCCGCGGTCGCGGGCGCGTCGTATCGCCTTCCGGTGGGCGTCGTCGTGAGGATCGCCGCGCGTGCGGCGCTTGGACGTCCGTCCAGCGCGCTGGCGGACGACATTGAGTGGGATCCGGCGGTTCTTGCCCAGCACGTCGCGGAACTCGCGGGCACGCCGGAGCAGCTGGCGAGTGCGCTCGACGGCGTGCGGCTGGCGCCGTACGCCCGCCTCGATTTCGGCCTGCGCCGTACGTGGCGATTCGGCGCTGCCGCCTCCCGGTCCGAGCTCGGCGTGGCCGTGGATGTCCGGAACGTCACCGACCGGCGGAACGTCCTCGGCGTCGTGCACAGCGGTGGCCTCGTGCGCGACCTGAACATGCAGCCGCGAACGGCATTTCTCAGCGTGTGGTGGCGCTTCTAGGCGTCCGGCGCGCAGAGGCGGGGCGGACCGCCGCCGCCGGACCCTGTCACAAACCCGCCCGCCTGGGCGTTCCCATCACGGCAGAGGCTGGCGATGACGGCCCGTGCCGGCGGAGACGGCCTGTTTTGAATCGCGAACGTGTTCATCACGATGACTGACGCGCGCACGTTCGAGACCCACTTCCGTGAGGTGTTTACGCGGGAACACCCGTCGCTTGTTCGCTATCTGGCCCGGTTGACCGGCGATCCGGCGCTGGCGGCGGATGCCGCCCAGGATGCGTTCATCCGCCTGCACGAGCGAGGCGCGATGCCCGAGGAGCCACGATCCTGGCTGGTCGCGGTCGCACATAACCGCGTCCGCGATGACCGGCGCGCCGAGGCACGGCACCTGCGGCTCCACGGGAATGCCGGCGACCTGCCGGCGGCCGACCCTGCGCCCGCGCCCGATATCGCGCTGGAAACGGACGAACGGCGTCGCGCCGTGCGCACCGTGCTCGACGCCATGTCGGCCCGCGATCGCCGTCTGCTGCTCCTGCGGTACGAGGGATACAGCTACCGCGAGCTGGCCGCCGCGTTGGGCGTTTCCGAGGCGAGCGTGGGGGCGCTCCTTGCACGGGCACACAGCCGGTTCGCGCGACAATACACGGGAGGGCGACGTGCACCTGAAACACCGTGACTGTCGTCAGTTGCTGGACGGCGAAGTCGCGCCGCAGCAGGCCGATGCGCTGCGCCGCCACCTCGCCGGGTGTGCCGCGTGCGCGGCGTTGCACGCGGAAGTGGAGCGGGACGATGACTGCGTCAGGAAGGGCGTCGCCTTGCTCGATGCCGGATTCCCGCCCGTTGATCTGCCGGACGTGACGGTATTCGCCACTCGTGCGCGCCGGCGTCGCAGGGTTCGCCTGCGCTGGGCGGCTGCCGTGCTCCTGCCGGCGGTCGCGGCGGCGGCGGCGGCCGGACCCGCCGCGACCATGATTCGGCGCTGGGCCGCCACGCGGGTTGCCCGGGGCGCGGCGCCCGCGCTTGCCGCACCGGACACGCCATCGAGGTCGGCGTCGCCCAACGGGGTGACGTTTGAGCCGGGCGCCGCCGCGGACCTCGACATCCAGTGCGGCGCCGCCGGCGGGTCGCTGCGCGTGGACGTCGTTGCCGGAGCGGCCGTCCGGGTGACCGAGGCCAACGGCCGGCTGCGCTATCGACTCGGCGACGGTCGCCTGATGGCCGTGGCAGACGGCGGTCCGCTCGACGTTCGCGTTGAGATTCCGCACGACGTCCGGCGCGCCACGTTGCGGGCGTGCGGACGCACGGTTCTTGAAGTACGGCACGGCGTCGTCTCGACCGCCGCTGCGATGGTAGATGGTCACTACGCAATTCTCCTTCCTTAAGAGGTGATGCTCATGCTTCGCGTTACCAGGTGGTTCGTTCTTGCTGTCGCCGGTCCGGCGGCCGTCGCCGGATGCGGTTCGTCCACTTCACCCGGCCCGCGCACGCCGGTGGCCTTCCACGTGGCGATGCCGGCAGGTGTCGCTGCGGCCGGGTCCGTGACGGCCTCATCGAGCTCCCCCTTGGAGATCCGCACGGTGCGAATCGGGATCCAGGCGGCGGCGCTGGGCCGTGGCGACCAGTTCGGCTGCATTGACTGCCAGGACAACACGTCGGATGCGGGGTCAGATTCCGGGCACGGGACCGCTCCCGGAGTCGTCGTCAACGTCCCGCTGTCCGGAGTCGCCGTCCGGATTCCGGCCGAACCCGCTTCTCCCGGCTCATATACCATGGCGGAGTTTTCTCTGGCGCCACTTGCCGGGCCGCCGTACCCTTCGGCGGCGTGGGCGGCGGGCACGACCATAGAGATCGACGGTCAGTTCGGCGGTGCGCCGTTCACGCTCAGTCTGCCCGTCAGCGGAACGTTCGTGGAGGCGCTCGGAACGCCGATCCAGGTGACCGGCGCAGGAACGGCGAGCGAGATCCAGGTGACGATTACGCTGCCCGTTGCGTCGTGGTTCCAGGCGGGGAGCGCGTGGCTGGATCCAGCCGTCCCGGCCTCACGACTGGCCATCGAGGCCAACGTGCGGCGGGCATTTGCCGGATCGGAGCGGCCGGAGACTGAAGGCGGCCAGTGAGCGCGGGGGTAATGCGGCGGGCACGCCTCTGCATCTGGGGCGTGTTCGCCCTCACGGCGCTGGTTGCGACCGTTCAGCGCGGCGTGCTGAGCCGGTCCCATACGACGTTTCCAATCTTTCGTCAATCATTCCACCACCTCGTGGCCGGCTCGGACCTGTACGCGGCGTACCCCGCCGAACAGGGGAATCGTCCGCAGGATCGATTCAAGTACAGCCCCACGGCGGCACTGTTCTTTGCTCCGTTTGCCCAGGTTCCGTTCGCGTTCGGGCTTTTGCTCTGGAACCTGCTGAACGTGACGGCCCTGCTGTTCGCGCTCGAGCGCGTGCTTCCCCCCGCGCCGGCCGCTGCCGCCCAGCTGCTGGTCTTCCCGTCGACGCTCGCCGCCGTCCAGAGCTCGTCCAGCAACGCCTTGATCGCCGCGCTCATCATGCTCGCTTTCGCGGCGATATCTGATGGTCGCCACAAACTCGGCGCCGCACTCGTGGCCACCGGCGCGTTGATCAAGATCTTCCCTCTGGCGGTACTGACGGCAGCGTGGGGTCGCCCAAACCGGCTGCGATTTGCCGTGACCGTCATCGGCGCATTCGGTGTTCTGGTGGCCCTTCCCGCGGCGGTGAGTGGCCCGGCCGACTTGTTGCGGCAATACCAGTCCTGGTGGGGAATGATCAGCGCCGACGCGCATGACCTCGCATTCGGATACTCGACCATGCAGTTGATTCGGGTCTTGACGCGAGGCGATTTCCCAAGTTGGCCGATTCAGGTCATCGGCACGCTCTTGCTGCTGCTGCCGCTTGGCGTTCGTCGCGATGCGATGCGTGACCCGCCATCGCGCCTTCAGTTCCTTGCGTTCCTCATGGTCTATGTCGTGCTCTTCAACCATCAGGCAGAATTTCAATCGTTCGTCATCGCCTCGGCCGGAATGGCCGTCTGGTTCGTGAGTGGCCGCCGGACGGTCGTCCGCGCGGTCGTCGTCGCATGCTGCCTTATCGGCTTCACCACCGTGCCGTTCAGCATCGTCTGGTTGATGATGTTGTCGGACCTCGTCCTGCCCGCGCCACAGGCTGTTCGGCGGACCATCGATCCGGCAACATCGACGGCGACGCCGAGGCTCGACCTCGTGGCGTGACCGCAGCGAGGCGCCGGCGTCAGTCGCCGCGCGCCGGGCCCGG
>JAYEKC010000199.1:0-3633 GCA_034716715.1 Gemmatimonadota bacterium
TCGCAATGTCCTCGGCATTCGCATCCGGCCTGGCGGCTACGCGCGCGAACGCGCCGGCATGGCTGACCTCAAGGACGTTCTCCACTCCAGGCGTGGCCCGAAGCGCGTTCGAGACCGTGCGTTCGCAGTGCGCGCAGGTCATACCTTTGACGTCGAAAACGATTTCGCGATTGCTCATGGATGTCGTCTCCGCGGCCTGCGCCCCGGCTCCAATGGTCAGGCGCCGCGACGCGCCGGGGCCTTGACGGTGTCGGCGAGCACCTTGGTACCGTACCCGGTGAGCTTGCTCAGCTGCGCAGCGATCTGTGCCGGCGTCACCTTGCGCGGATCGAAGCGAACCACGCCGAGGCTGTCGTCCAGGGTCACGGTTGCGCTGTACACACCGGGCACCTTGCCAAGCGCCTTCCGTGCGGTGACCGGGCACGTGCCGCACGTCATGCCGGAGATGTGCAGGCGCGCCGTTGCCGTGTCCGCGGCTTGCATCGCAGAGACGGCCGACACGGTGAGCGCCGCGGCGGACGGCTCGCAGATCGGGCAGAGCACGGCGCCGCCGATGGCGACGGAGATAGCGGAAGCGGCGAAGACTTTCATGTCAAACCTCCAGGTTCAGGCGAACAGGGTAAGTATCAGTTGAAGATCCACAGGGACCACACGGGGAACGTTGCGAAGACGGCGGCGAGCGCCGTCGCCACCCAGAGCATCGCGCGCATGCGGCGGCGGGCGACGGGACTTGCGCACAGCGTGCCGGGCTCGCAGGCCCGCTGCTCCTCACGCCGCAGCAACCAGAACCCGACGCCAAGGAACACCGCCGTCGCGCCAAGGAAGTAGGGCCGCAGCGGCTCGAAGACCGTTGCGATCCCGGCGCCGGAGACGCCGAGTGACACCGCGACGAGCGGCCCCGCGCAGCAGAGGGCAGACCCGATCGCAGCGGCAATCCCTCCGCTCGCGGCCAGATACGTGCGCGTCGACGAGTCAGGCACCGTCAGCCAGCGCCTCGAGAATGGGACAATCCGCGGTGCGTTCGCGCGCATCACAGGCGGCGCCGAGCCGTGTGAGCGCCTTCAGGAGACCCTGCAGCTCGCGGATCTTCTGCTCGGTTGCGACAATCTTCTGGTGCACGCGTCGCGCGACGGTGCCGCACGACCGGGGATCGTGCACCCGCAGCGCGAGCAGCTCGCGGATTTCGGCAAGTGAGAAGCCGAGCCCCTGCGCGCGCCGGATGAAGCGGAGTCGCCGCAACTCGTCAGGACCGAACTGCCGGTAGCCGCCCGGCGAGCGCGCCGCGACGGGAAACAAGCCCGCGCGCTCGTAGTAACGGATCGTCTGCGTATTCACGCCCGCTGCCGACGCAAGTTTGCCGATCGTAAGAACCATCGTCCGCAACCCCAGGTGAGACGATTCATTCTACACCTTGTACCTACGTATAAGGTCAAGGGGGTCGGGACGGCTGGTTCACGCGCCCCTCGATCGCGACGCCTGTGCTAGCCGCGCTAGGGTCGCGTCAGGGCGTCGCCGTCACTGATCGGGCGGAATTGCCGAGGGCGAGTCCCGGTCACCGAAATGACAGCGCACCGCGTTGCGGATGGCCTCTCTGAGGTGGGGCATGTCGTCGGCTTCGGTGACGATGGACGCGCCGAGTGCCTGGGCGCTCCAGCCGCCCGCCGGATCCGCGTCAACGAGGAAGACGATCTCGGTCATCCCGGCGCTCCGGTACGCCGGGCAAGCTCGGCAACGCAAGCCGCTCGCAGTTGCCCGAAATGCTTCGCGACAACGCCGTCGATCGTCAGGTCATCCACATCATCGTACTCGTGGCACAGCACGTTGCCGAGTCCGCGAATGCTGCGCCACGGAACTTGCGGGTGATGTTCCTCCGCGCTTGCACCAAGTTTCTTCGCGGCTCCGCTGATCCGCTCCAGACACCGCTCGACCGCATCGCGGGTCTTAGCATCGCGCTCACTGCTGGCAATCGTCCCGGCGAGGTGATCCCTGATTCGATCGATGTTGTCGATGATGTCCTGAAGCCGCTGATCTGGAGCTTCAGAAGGCATAGACGGCTTGACGTTCGGCGCTTGGACGCACGTGAGGCCGGAGGCGGTCATGCCGCGCCGCGTCGACGTCGCGCCCGACAATCTCTTCGAGATCCGCGGCGATTCCCGCGAAGGCCAGAAAGTCGTCGGCGACATCCGGCGTAAGGTCGACCAAGAGGTCCACGTCGCTGTCGCTCCGAGCTTCCGCCCGCACGACGGAGCCGAAAACCGCGACGTGTACGACGCCGCGCATGCGAAGCTCGGCTTAGCGGGCTCGAAGTTTCGTGAGGACGGTCGAGAGGGCGGTCATGCACCGAAACCTATGCCGGTCGATGCCGCCCTACAACGCGAACGATTCGGGTGATCGACTACGCTCACAGACCGCCGAAATCGGCGATCATTGGTGATTGCTGGGTGATTGCAGGAAAAAGAAAGACCGGAACACCTCGCTCCGGCCTTTGTCATAACTCATTCTATTATCTAGCACTTACACAATCGGGACGGCGGGATTCGAACCCGCGACCCCCTGAACCCCAGCGGAACTGTCGGATTTGTGACGTGGCTGCGCACCGCTGGGCCACGGGGCACAATGAGGCGAAGTACCGGCGACGCTCGACGCGACGTGTGGTTTGGGAATCCACGCGGCCTTTCCGCCGCTCCATCGTCCCTTCTTTCGCGGCGGCCGATACCGAAACGCCTGGCATGCAGATCCGGGGGCTCCCGTAATACGCGCGCTTGAGCCACGCTGAGCGACACGCGGACCGTATCGCTCATCCCGCGCGGTATCCGGGTGTCGGCAACGCGCGGATGAGCAGCAACGCAATGAAAGCCAGAAGGCATGTGGCAACGCGCCTCACCGTCACGGTGGTCAGCTCGCGCTGGTCACGAGTGATGCGCGGTGGGAGCGGACAGAGTGTGGCTCAGCGCTCAAGGAGGATTCGGTCGCGGGTGTGGTGGAGGCCCTGGTACGCTACGATTAAGAGCCGCCGGCGCGGCTGGGCGTCAGGACCGAGGCGTTCCGCCCCCAGCTGGTACCGGAAGCACGCGTCGCGGCCCCGGCCCCGGCTCCGAAAGCAGATGCGGCCGGTGTCGGCCGCAGGCTCGCCTCCGGGCACGTACCAGTACCCGTAGCCGGAGATGTCCTCCGTCCAATGACCCCCGTCTGTTGAATCCGCTACCAAGTGCTTGGCAAGCGTCTGGTCGAGGCCTCGGACGCCGAGCACCCAGCCGATGGTGTCCGTCGGGGTGGCCAGCGAACTGTCGACCCAGGTTCCCGCGATGCGGGACGGATAACTGTAGCGGAAGTACCCGACCGCGGCACATGCACTCACCATCGCGAAACTCGCGAGGGTTGCGATTCGGCGCAGCATCAACCGTTGGCCTCCGGTTTACGGAGCGAAGGACGTAGCGTCAAAGGGTAATGTGGTCACGCGTCCGCCCGAGCGAGACTTTCAGTGCATCGCTGAGCAAGTCGGTCGCTGGCCCGTCGGCAAGACGGTAATAAGCGAGTTTTCCAGACCGCCGAACGACAACGAGTCCCGCCGCCCGTAGCAGCCGGAGCTGATGACTTGTTAGGGACTTGGACGCGCCTGTCACCGTAGCGAGG
>JAYEKC010000200.1:0-3631 GCA_034716715.1 Gemmatimonadota bacterium
GGGTGAGGGGCGGTGAGGGGTGAGGGGTGAGGGGTGGTGAGGGGTGAGGGGTGACGTCCCCATATCTGCTCACCCTTCACCACGCCTCACGCCTCACCCGCGCCCCTCACCCGTCGTCAGTATTTCGGCTGACTCGAATCCACCTCGTCGATCCACCGGTGTATCCCGCCGGCGAGGTTCCATACGCGGGTGAAGCCCGCGGCCTGCAGCTGCTGCACCGCCTTCGCGCTGCGCAGCCCGGTGCGGCACGCAATCACCAGGTTGCGGTCGCGCGGAAGCGTGGCGATCTGCTCGGCGAGCTGGCCGAGCGGGATGGCCGTGACCCGCGGGTACTTCGCGATGTCGAGCTCGTGCGGCTCGCGCACGTCCACGATCTCGATCTCGCCACGGGCGAGCTTCGCCGCCGCTTCCGTCGGCGACATCTCCGGCACGTTGAACGTCACCTTGGGGTCTCCTCCCACGTGCGGGCTCCCACAAAACTGCTCATAATCGATCAGCTGCGTGATCTCGCGCGTCCCGCACGCGGGGCAATTCGGGTCGCGCCGCAGCTTGACCGTCCTGAAGCTCGCGCCGAGCGTGTCAATCAACAGCAACCGGCCGCTTAGCGAGTCGCCTATTCCAAGGATGAGCTTGATCGTCTCCGTGGCCTGGATCGTGCCCACCAGCCCGGGCAGCACCCCGAGCACGCCGCCTTCGGCGCAGCTCGGCACGAGGCCCGGCGGCGGCGGCTCGGGGAACAGGCACCGGTAGCACGGCCCGTCCTCGGTCGCGAACACGGACGCCTGGCCCTCGAACCGGTAGATGCTCCCGTACACGTTCGGCTTGCCGAGGATGACGCACGCGTCGTTGACGAGGTAGCGCGTCGGGAAGTTGTCCGTGCCGTCCACGACGATGTCGTAACCCTCGATGATGCCGAGCGCGTTGGCCGACGTGAGTGGCTCCTCGTACGTCGTGACCTCGACGTGCGGGTTCACCTCGGCGATGCGCCGGCGCGCGGAGTCGAGCTTGGGCTTGCCCACGTCGCTCGTGCCGTGCAGCACCTGGCGCTGGAGGTTCGTGACGTCCACGACGTCGAAGTCCACGATGCCGAGGTGGCCGACGCCCGCGGCCGAGAGGTACAGCGCGAGCGGCGACCCCAGCCCGCCGGCACCGATGAGCAGCACGCGGGCGGCCTTGAGCTTGCGCTGCCCCTCCACGCCCACGTCCGGCAGGATGAGGTGCCGGCTGTAGCGGAGAATCTCCTCGTGGGAGAGCGGAGGCAGGCTGCGGGTGTCGGTCACGACGGGCGCGGGGTGGTCCGTGGAAGGTGATACCCCGCTGGCGGGCGTGCCAGCGGACGGCGCGCCGTGGGCGACCGGAATGTGCGGGGCGCGCGGGGCGCGGCGCGCCGCGCGCGGGTCGGTGGGGATGGCCACGGCTCAGCCCCCCGCGATGGCGGGAACGACCGTGACTTCGTCGTCCGCGGCGAGGGGAGCGGCGAAGCCACCCCGGAAGCGGATGTCCTCGTCGTTCAGGTAGAACGTCACGAACGGGTACGGCTGGCCGTCGGCATCGCGGAGCCGGGGGCCGAGCGCGGGGTAGCGCGTGGCGACGTCGGCGACGAGGTCGCCCACGGTGGGGCCGGTGGATTCGATGGCCTTGGCGTCGGCGAGCTTGGCCAGGATTGCGGGGAGATGGAGGGTTGGCATAAGGAGAAGGACAAGGACGAGGTGACGGGTGACGGGAGACAGGAGACGGTGGACGGACGAGCGGGAAGCGAGAAGTGGTCAGGCGGGGGCGGGGGCGCGGCGGCGGCCGGGAACTTGCGTCGCGCGCGACGGCGTACCGGGCTCCGGTGCCGGCGCATACCAGTGTTCGGGTGCGGGGAACGCCGCGGTGCGCACCTGATCCGCGTACTCGGCGAAGGCTGTGGTGACCGCGGCATCGAGCTGCGCGAGCCGCGACACAAAGCGCGGCTTCACGTCGCCCACGAAGATGCCGAGCAGGTCGTGCGAAATAACGAGCTGGCCGTCCACGTGCGGCCCCGCGCCGATGCCGTACACGGGCACCTGCACGTGCCGGCGCACGTGCGCGGCGGCGTGGGGCGGCGTGGCCTCGATGAGGATCGCGAACGCGCCGGCGTCCTCGAGCGCACGCGCGTCGTCGAGCAGCCGCGCGGCCTCGGCCGGGGTGCGGCCCTGCACGCGATAGCCGCCCTGCTGGCCGAGCGCCTGGGGGGTGAGGCCGATGTGGCCCATCACGGCGATGCCGGCGTCCGCGATGGCGCGCACGCGCGGGGCCACGCGGCGGCCGCCCTCGCACTTCACGGCGTCGCACCCGGCGGCGACGAACGCCCCGGCATTGCGGATAGCGTCTTCGTCCGAAACCTGGTACGAGAGGAAGGGCAGGTCGCCGATCACGAACGCGCGCCGGGCGCCGCGCGCCACCGCGCGGGCGAACACGAGCATCTCGGCCATGCCGATGCCCAGCGTGTTGGGGAGGCCGAGCACGGTCATCGCGGCCGAGTCGCCAACCAGCAGCACGTCCACGCCGGCGCGGCCGGCGAACACCGCGGTGGGGTAGTCGTACGCGGTGACGCACGCGGCCGGCATGCCGCGCGCCTTGAGGTCGCGGAGGGTCACGGTCGTGACCTTATGGCGGCGCGCGCCGTTGGGCGCCGCCGGGGCGGCCGCCAGCGGCGGCGTGTCCCGGTCGGGGTGGCGTGGCGCTTCGCGGATCGATGACTCCGACATCCCGTCCTCCGGAAAAACGAAAGGCCGCGCCCCGAAACGCCGGGAACACGGCCGCCTGAAAAGCAAAATCGCCGGGACGAGGAACGCCGCCCGGCGGTCGCGTTTTAGCATTTCTTTTACGTGGCTGCAATAGGCGGCAAATGACCACGACTTCGATTGTCTGCCAATCCTAGCGGGGCACCCCCTCGGGCGTCAAGACCGGGCCGCGCCGGCGGGTGGCGTAGGCGGCGATTCCCATCGCCGTGAGCGCGAGGCCGGCGGCCAGCACGAGCGGCGCGCCCGGGAAGTGCGGGCCGTGCGGATCGATGGACTTGGCGAACACCTGCGTGAAGAGCGGCGGGGCGAGCACGCCGGTGATGCCCATGATGCTGCTGTTGGCGCCCTGCAGCTGGCCCTGCTCCGACGGGTCCACGCGGTGCGACATCAGGCCCTGCGCCGACGGTCCGTACAGCCCCATCAGCGCGCCGAACGGGATGGCCACCAGCGAGAGGCGGCCGGTCGGGGCGAGCCCCCAGATGAGGTAGCTCGTCGCGCCGAACGCGAGGCCCGCGAGCAGCGCGCGGCGCTCGCCGAGCCACGGCACGATGCGCCGCAGCAGGCCACCCTGCACGATCATCGTCGCGACGCCCACCAGCGCGAGCACGAGTCCCACGTCGCGGGGGCCCCAGCCGAACCGCTCGGCCGCGTACAGGACGAACACGCTGGGCATCACGTTGTGGGCGATGAAGTAGATGAAGTTCGACATCGCGAGGCCGAACAGCTCCGGGTGCGACCGCAGCAGCGTGAGCGACCCGACGGGGTTGGCGCGCCGCCAGTCGAACGCGCGGCGCCGTTCGGGCGGCAGGGATTCGGGGAGGACGAAGATGCCCCACGCGGCGTTCACGAGCGTGAGCGACCCG
>JAYEKC010000201.1:0-3615 GCA_034716715.1 Gemmatimonadota bacterium
CGACGTCCAGGCTGCGGCGGCGAACGGCACGGCCTTCACGTCCACGCGCGGTGCGCCGAATCGCCCCAGGGGGAGGGTGAAACCGGTCACCGGCGCCGCCCAATCGGCCCGGATCGACGTGGCCACGCGTCCCGACAACGAGTGCACGGCGTACCCGGGCGCCGTCACCGGCCCGCCGAGGTACGAGAGGGCTTGAACCGGCACCGAAGCGCCCGCCGATCCCGCAACCAGCAGCGCGACGGTGAGGTCACCCGCCCCGGCGGGCCGCGCCAGGTTGGCCGCGGCCGCGCCGTTGGTGAACGGCGACCGTGTGCCGGCACCGGGCGAGGCGTCCGGAACGGCGACACGACCCTCGGCCCGCCACGACCCCGTGAGGCCCGCCACGTCCGCGCGTGCGTCCGCGACGACGCGCACCGACGTCGTCGCCACCGGGTCGGCCGGCGCCGCCGGGCGAAACGCGCCGGCGAACGGAACGGCATGCAGCGCCAGCGGCGTTTCGCGCGCCCGCTCCACCGCGAGGCGCCACCGCACCCCCTGCCCCGCGACCACGAAGGCGCGCACGCCCGCCGCGCGGTACTCGTCGGTGGCGTCCGACCCGAGCTCCTGCGCGGCGATCGAATTGGCGAGCCCGCTGGCCTCGGGCACCGGGCCGATGTCGCGATAGGCGTCGAACGCGGCGATGCCGAGGCGAAGCGCCCGGCCGTTCCACGCGAGGGCCGCATCGTATTTCACGAGGCGGTCGTCGAGCCCGTAGTGCGCCGCAAGGTCGGCACCAACGGCGCCACCGAAGGCGGCGCCGAGGGGCGTGAGCACCCGCCCGCCAAGCGCGAGGCCCTCCACTCGATTTACGTGGGCGAAGTCGGAGACCGAGCGGCCGGCGAGTTGCCAGCGCGTCGCGCGCCGGAGCGCGCCAGCGCCGACGAGCTCGGCGGCCCGCGCCTGCACGATTTCGGCGGCATGCCCGCCGAACGCCGAGCGCGCCAACGCCGGGATCGAGTCGGCGATGCGGCCGGAGAACGGGTAGGCGGCGAGCTCGGCGGGGGGCGCGAAGGTGATTTCCGGCCCATTGAAGAACGCGGGGGGCGTGGCGCGGTTGACCTCCACGCAGCAGATGTCCCACGTCCCGCGGATGATGCCGCGGGCCGGGAAGTCGAGCCACGTGCCCGCGCGACGAATCTCGATCTCCTGCCGGCGCGGCAGCCAGAAGCGGCCCTCGACGAGCCCGTTGTCGAGCACCACCGAGACGTCCTCAAGGGCCGGGTCGAGGAGGGCGGCTCGGGTGAAGCCGATGCTGAGCCGGACGACGGTCGCCGTCTCGCGGTCGAGGAACACGGCGCCCACGGCGCGCGGCTGGCGGTCGTCCTTCGGCCTGAACTCGACGGTGACGACGTCCCAGGCGCGCCCCGCCACCGCGATGCGCAGCGAGTCCGCGATCGCGAAGTCGTAGGCGTCGCGCCCGGCGAGGGAGAGCGGGTGCGGGACGTCGCGGACCTCGTCGCCCTCGCCAAGGCGGATGATGGCGGGGAAGTTGTTCTGCACGACGGCGAGGTGGTCCCGGTGGTACGCGATGTCGGTGGGCTTGACGACGTCGAACCGCCGCCCGATGACGCGCTGCTTGCTCCGGTTCGGCGCGCGCCAATAGACTTCCACGGCGAGTTCGTCCGCCCGGACGACCTGCGGCGGGTCGCGGAACCCCTCGCCGAGCTGCGCGAGGAACGTCACGAAGCCGTGGGCCGTCGCCTTGTAGTCCGACAGCCCCGAGTCGGCGAGCTGCGCCGTGCGGCACTCGCGGCACACCCTAACACGACGGCCGCGGCGAGCGCCGCGGTCCGGCGAGGAGGCATGGTGGCAGTATCGCGAGCGGGTGAGGGAGCGGCAATGGAAGCGGGCGCCCGGCGGCCGGGCACGCGATGAGCGGCGGCGGCTTCGCGGCGTTCCGGGCGCGCGCGCGCCCGCACACCCTCGTCCCGGTGTGGCGCGACGTGCTGCTCGACCTCGACACGCCCGTCGCGGCGTTCGCCCGGCTGCGGCGCGCCGGGATGGACGGCGCCGCGCGGTTCGCGTTCCTGCTCGAGAGCGCGCCGGCCGGGAGCGACACCTGGGCCCGCTACACCTTCCTTGGGGCCGACCCTATTGCGGCGTGGCGCCTGACCGACGGCACCATCCAGGACTGGACTTCAGAGCGCGGTTGGCATGGGGACCGCACCCCGGCGGACCCGATCGGCGACCTGCGGGCGCGCCTGGTGAGCCACCAGCCGGTGCCTGTGCCGGAGATCGGCCCGTTCTGGGGCGGCGCGGTGGGCTGGTTCGGGTACGACGTGGTGCGGCACATCGAACGGCTGCCGAGCCCGCCGCCTCGGGGCGTGGCCGCGCCGGACGCCCTGTTCGTGTTCACGCGCACGATGGTGATCGTGGACAACCTCAAGGCGCAGGCGCGGATCACGTGCGCCGTGCCAGTGGACGACGACGCGTCCGACGCGTCGCTCGGCGCGCTCTACGACGCGGCGGTGCGGGACATCGAGGCGACGGCGGCCCGGCTCCGCGCGGGACCATCCCTGCCGCCACTGGACCTCGACGCGGACGCCGCGCCGGCCGAGGGGCGGTCGAGCTACGCCCGGGACCGGTTCGTCGCCGACGTGGGCCGGATCAAGGAGTACATCCTCGCGGGCGACTGTTTCCAGGCGCTGCTGGCGCGGCGCATCACGGTGCCGCACGATTTCGACGGAACGACGCTCTACCGGGCGATTCGCGCGCTCAACCCGTCGCCGTACATGTACCACGTGGTGGCGGACGGCGTGGAGATTATCGGCAGCTCGCCGGAGCTGCAGGTGCGCGTCACGGACGGCCGGGCCATCGTGCGGCCGATCGCGGGCACGTGCCCCCGCGGGCGCGACGCGGCCGACGACGCGCGGCTCGCCGACGCGCTCCGAGCCGACGAGAAGGAGCGCGCCGAGCACGTGATGCTCGTGGACCTCGGCCGAAACGACGTGGGCCGGGTCGCGGCGTACGGATCGGTGCGCGTCACTCAGCTGATGCAGGTGGAGCGGTTCTCGCACGTCCAGCACCTGGTGAGCGAGGTGCAGGGCGACGTGCCGGACCGTTCGGCGCTGGACGTGTTCCGCGCGACCTTCCCGGCGGGCACGATGACCGGCGCACCGAAGGTCCGGGCGATGGAGATCATCGACTCCCTCGAGCCGGAACGGCGGGGCCCGTACTCGGGCGCCATCGGGTACGTGGCCTACGGCGACCGGGCGCTGGACCTGGCGATCGTCATCCGCACCTGCGTGCTCGCCGGCGGCGAGGCGACCATCGGCGCGGGCGCGGGGATCGTGGCGGACTCGGTGCCGGAGCGCGAGTGGGCGGAAACCGAGGCCAAGGCGCGCGCGATGCTCACGGCGATCGGACGCGTGCGCGCCGCGCGGCCGGCCAGGGCGGGGCCGGGCGATGGCGCCGGACGGGCGGGCCCCGCCGCCGCCGCGACCCGGCCCATATAGCCGTTCCCCCGGGCACCGGGCCATATTTTCGGCAATGTCGTTCAAGCTCGTCGGCATAGACAACGAGTACTCGTTCGAGCTGCGGCCGGGCACCACGATGGTGGTGGGTCGCGCCGTGAGT
>JAYEKC010000202.1:0-2610 GCA_034716715.1 Gemmatimonadota bacterium
CGCGCCCGCACGAGCTGCCTGACCATGCGTTGGCCATTCTTCAAGCTCGAGTCGTTCATTCCGGTCAACGCGATCGCCGTGGATCTCGGGACGGCGAACACGCTCGTGTACGTGAAGGGCGAGGGCATCGTGCTCAACGAGCCGAGCGTCGTCGCGATCGACCGTGAGACGAAGAAGATCAAGGGCGTTGGGCTCGAGGCGAAGCGCATGCTCGGCCGTACGCCGGAGGGCGTGATCGCGGTGCGGCCGATGAAGGACGGCGTGATTGCCGACTTCGACGTCACCGAGAAGATGCTCCGGTACTTCCTCGAGCTGATCATCAAGAAGCACGTGTTCACGGTGAAGCCGCGCGTCATCGTCTGCGTGCCGTCGGGCATCACCGAGGTGGAGCGGCGCGCGGTGCGCGACTCCGCGCTCGGCGCCGGCTCGAAGGAAGTCTTCATGGTGGCCGAGCCGATGGCGGCGGCGATCGGCGTGGGGCTGCCGGTGGAGACGCCGACGGGGAACATGGTGATCGACATCGGCGGCGGCACGACCGAGATCGCGGTCATCGCGCTCTCGGGCATCGTGAGCGACACGTCCATTCGCGTTGGGGGCGACGAGATCGACACGTCGATCGTGCAGTTCATGCGCAAGAGCTACAACCTCCTCATCGGCGAGCCCACGGCGGAGCAGATCAAGATCCAGATCGGCTCGGCGGCGCCGATGGGCGAGGAGAAGGAGATGGAAGTGAAGGGGCGCGACCTCGTCTCGGGCATCCCGAAGACGGTGCGCGTCCACTCGGCGGAGATTCGCGAGGCGATCCAGGAGCCCGTCCAGCAGATCGTGGACGCGGTGCGGCGCGCGCTCGAGATCACGCCGCCCGAGCTCGCCAGCGACATCGTGGACCGGGGCATCGTGATGACCGGCGGTGGCGCGCTGATCCGCGGGCTCGACGTCCTGCTCACCCAGGAAACCGGGCTTCCGATCCACGTGGACGAGGATCCGCTCACCTGCGTCGTGCGCGGCACGGGCCGGATCCTCGACGACGAAGAGAAGTACTGGTCGGTCCTGGCCACCTGACGCACGCGGCGTCGTGGCCCGCGTAACCCGGACGGATGCGAGGCTCGACGTCGCCGCGGCGGCGACGTGCGTAGTGGCTGCCCTGGTGTCCATGGCGCTCCCGGCCTCGACGCGCGACGCCTTCGCGGGCGCGGTGCGCCGCACGGTGATGGCGCCGCTGGTGTCGCTGCAGGAGCGCGCGGAGCTTGGCCGGCGCACGTTCAGCGGGCACGACGTGGCCGCCCAGGTTGCCGACTCCGTGGCCCTCCGCTCGCTGCGGCTCGACGGCGTGGAGGCGGAGAACGCGCGGCTGCGCGGGCTGCTCGGCCTGGGCGCGGCGTTGAAATGGGGATTCGTACCCGCGGAGGCGCTGCGTGGACGCGGCGTTGGCGACGAGCGCACGATGCTGCTCTCGGCGGGGCGGAGCGCCGGCGTCGAGCCCCTCTCGCCCGTGGTGACGCCCGAGGGCCTGCTGGGCGTCGTCGAACGGGCCGACGACTCGATGGCCACCGCCATCCTGTGGCAGCACCCGGACTTCGCCGTGAGCGCGATGGCTGCGGACGGCGATGCCTACGGCATGGTGCAGGCGCGCGGCGGCACCGGTCCCGAGCGCTTCTTCCTCGTGATGCGCGGGGTGCTCCTGCGGAGCCAGCTGCAGCCGGGGGCCACGATCGTGACGTCGGGACTCGGCGGTGTGTACCCGCGGGGCATTCCCGTGGGCACGGTCGTGGCGGAGCTCAAGACGCCCGACCAGTGGGCGCGCACGTACCTGATCCGGCCCGCGGTGCCGTTGTCGACCGTTGGTTCGGTGCTGGTCCTGCGCCCGGAGCGGGCCCGGGCGGGCGTGCAGAACATCTGGGCCAGCGCGGCCGGCGCCGACAGCGCCGCCCGGCGCATCGTGTCGGCCATCGACTCGATCGCGCGCCTCACCGGCGATTCGAACACGGTGCGGCAGCGCCGCATCCTGGCCGACAGCACGGCGCGGCGCGACACGGCGCGGCGGCGGGTGCCATGAGCGCGATGCGGTCGGCGTGGCTCGGCGCCTGGGTGGTGGCGCTCGTAATGCTCAACTACACGTTGCGGCCGTTCCTCGGCTGGCGCGTGCAGGTGGACTTTCTCGTGATTGCGCTGCTGCTCGTGGCGGTGCGGGCACGGCCGGCCGTGGCGGCCGTGCTCGGCCTCGCCGTAGGCCTCGCCACGGACGCCCTCGCGCCCGAGTCGTTCGGGGCGGGCGCCCTCGCGATGACCGTGGTGGGCTTCGCGGCCAGCTGGCTCAAGGCGGCATTCTTCACGGAGAACCTGACGCTGAACGGCATCTTCCTCTTCGCGGGCAAGTGGGCGTTCGACATCGTGTACCTGCTGGCGTCGCGACGGATGCACGGGTCGGACCTGCTTGCCCAGCTGGTGTGGTGGTCGCCCCTGGCGGCCGCGCTCACCGCGGTGGCGGGGCTCCTCGTGCTGGTGTGGTCCCGGCCGTCGGCGCCGGGGCGGCGCCCGTGAAGTTTCACCCGAACGAAGTCCAGCGGCGGTCCCGCGGGGCCGCCGCGGCGCGGTTCCAGTCGTTCGTCT
>JAYEKC010000202.1:2620-3608 GCA_034716715.1 Gemmatimonadota bacterium
GGGGGGGGGGCCCCCGTGAGTGCCCCCCCCCCCCCCGCGCCGGGGCGCCCCCGGGGCCCCCCCGCGGCGCTGTTCCTGACGTTCGTCTTCCTCGTGGGCACCTTCTTCCGGGCGCAGGTGCTGCAGTACAGCGACTACGCCCTCCGGTCCGAGGGAAACCGGCTGCGCGAGATCCCGCTGCCGGCGCCGCGCGGCATGATCGTCGATCGCCGCGGCGCCATCATCGCGGAGAACGTCCCTGGGTACGCGGTGTCGATCATTGTGCCCGGCGTGGATTCGCTGCGGACGGTGCTCGATCGCGTGGCATCGGTGATCCCGCTCTCCGAGGCGCAGGTGGACGAGGCCGTGCGGCGCTTCCGTCGCAACGCGAACCGCCCCACGGTCATCCTCGGCAACGCGACGTTCGACCTCGTGAGCCGGCTCGAGGAGCACCGGCTGCTGTTCCCGGGGCTGATCATCCAGGAGGCGCCCAAGCGCTTCTATCCCGACGGCCCGGCCGTGTCGGCCTTCGTGGGCTATACCGGCGAGGTGAGCGAGGACGAGCTGACGACTCCGCCGTTCGCGGGCTACAAGTCGGGCCAGCAGGTTGGCAAGAGCGGAATCGAGCGGCAGTACGAGGGCCGTCTTCGGGGCACCGAGGGCGTGCGGTTCGTCGAAGTGGATGCCCGGGGGCGCGTGGTGCGCGAGGCCGACTCGTCCACGACGGTGCTGCCCGAGGCGGCGCCGCGGCTCGCCACGAACATCGACCTCGATCTCCAGCGCTATGTGGCGAGCATCTTTGGCGACTCCCTCGTGGGTGCGGCCGTCGCGCTCGACCCGGCCACCGGCGCGGTGCTGGCGCTGCACAGCGCGCCGGGGTTCGATCCGAACCGGTTCATCGGCGGCATCCCGGCCGGGTATTACCGGCAGCTGCTCGACGATCCCCATCGCCCGCTCTACAACAAGGCGACGCAGGGCCGGTTCGCGCCGGGATCCACGTGGAAGCTGG
>JAYEKC010000203.1:0-3604 GCA_034716715.1 Gemmatimonadota bacterium
GTTCACGATGTCGTCCGCCGTGAGGAGCCGTTCGCCGACGGTCCGGCCGATGCTCGTCGCGAGGCGCGCCTTGTTCTTGGGGATGGCGCCGTGCAGGCCAAAGCGCTTCTCGTACGGGTGGAAGAGCATCCAGACGGCCACCGCGTTGGTGATGCCGCCGGCCACCGTGCCCACGACGACGTTGATCGCGAGCTCGGGCCAGAACCCCGTCAGCTCGGCCACGCGTCGTCGGCGGGGGCGGTCGGGCCCGGGCGGCGCCCCGCATCCGGCCCCGCATCCGGCCCCGCCCCGGGCGCCGGGTCCGAATCGTCGGCCGCCGGCGCCGGAGGCCCGGCGGCGAAGTCGGCGCCCCGCTCCACCGTGAGCGGGGCGAGCAGCAGCCGGTCCAGCACTTCGTCCATTCCCTTCACGAACGTCACCGTCATCTGCTGCCGGACGGCGGCGGGAAGGCCGCGCAGGTCCTTCTCGTTCGCGGCGGGCAGCACCACCTCGCGGAGCCCTGCGCGATACGCCGCGAGCACTTTTTCCTTGACGCCGCCAATCTCGAGCACCTTGCCGCGCAGCGTCACCTCGCCCGTCATGGCCACGTCGCGGCGCACCGGGCGCCGGCTCATCACGCTCGCGATGGCGAGCGTCACCGCGACCCCCGCGCTCGGGCCGTCCTTCGGCACCGAGCCGGCGGGGAAGTGGATGTGCAGGTCGGTCGCCTTCATCTCGGCGTCCCGGATGCGGAGGGCGCGGGCCATTGACCGCACGTACGAGCATGCCGCGTCCACGGATTCACGCATCACGTCGCCCAGCTGCCCGGTCACGTGGAGCTTGCCCGTGCCGGGCATCCGCAGCGCCTCGATCGTCATCAGTTCGCCGCCGTCGGCCGTCCAGGCGAGGCCCGTGGCCGTGCCGAGCTCCGGCTCGATCTCCGCTTCGGTCACGGGGTAGCGGGGCGGCCCGAGCACGTCCTCGATGAGCGCGCCGTCCACGATCCACGCGCCCGACTCGCCCTGCGCCTTCCGGCGCGCGCGCCGCCGCATCAGCGCCGCCACGTTGCGCTCAAAGCCGCGCAGCCCCGCCTCGCGGGCGTAGCGGCCGGAGATCGTCGAGAGCGCCTCGTCCGTGAACTGCAGGTCGAGGTCGGTGATGCCGTGCTCGCGGAACAGCCGCGGCAGCAGGTAGCGCCACGCGATCTCGACCTTCTCCTCCACGGTGTAGCCCGCGATGCGGATCACTTCCATGCGGTCGCGGAGCGGCGCCGGGATGTCGAGCGCCGAGTTGGCCGTGCAGATGAACAGCACGCGCGAGAGGTCGAACGGCACGTTCAGGTAGTGGTCCACGAACGCCCCGTTCTGCGACGGGTCGAGCACCTCGAGCATCGCCGCGAGCGGGTCACCGCCGGGCCCGCCGCCGGCCATCTTGTCGATCTCGTCGATCATCAGCACCGGGTCCTTCGCGTTCGCGCGCCGCAGCGCCTGCACGATGAGCCCCGGCATCGACCCCACGTACGTGCGCCGGTGCCCGCGCACCTCCGCCTCGTCGCGCACGCCGCCCACCGAAATCCGGTAGAACGCGCGCCCGATCGCCTCGGCGATCGCCTCGCCGAGCGACGTCTTCCCGGTGCCCGGCGGCCCCACGAAGCAGAGGATCGGACCGTGCGGATCCGACCCCGCCGCGCCGAGCAGCTGACGTACCGAGAGGTACTCGAGGATGCGCTCCTTGGCCTCCTCGAGGCCGTAGTGCCGGTCGTCGAGCGCCTGCTCCACGCGGTCGAGCGCGATGGCGCCCGTGCCCGACGTCCGGTTCCACGGCAGGGCGAGCAGCCAGTCGAGGTAATTGCGGAGCACCTGGTACTCGCTCGACGCCGGCGGCAGCGCGCGGAGGCGATCGGTCTCGCGCCGCGCCTCCTTCTCCACGTGCGGCGGGAGCCCGGCCTCGCCCACCTGGCGGAGCACCGCGTCGGCGTCCGAGTCGGCGCCGTCGTGCTCGCCCAGCTCGGCGCGAATCGCCTGTAGCTGCTGGCGCAGGAAGAACTCGCGCTGGTGCTGCTCCACGTGCACCGTGGTCCGCCGCTCCACCTCGCCCAGCACCTGCGCCCGCGCCACGTCGCGTTCCAGCCGGGCCGCGATCCGCTCGAGGCGCTCGGGCACGTCGAGGCACTGCACGAGGTCGTCGCGCTCGGTGGCGCGCAGGTTCGCGTGCGCCGCGGCCACGTCGGCCGCGCGCGAGGGGTCCGGCGCCGCGCGGGCAACGAGGCCGGCCGTCTCGGCCGGGAACCGTTCGTCCAGTTCGGCGAGTGCGTCGGCGGCGGCGACGATCCGGTCGATGGTGGGCCGGGCCGCCGCGGCGTCGGCCGGTGCCTCGGCGGCGGGCTCGGTAAGGGCCACCCGTGCGCCCTGTTGCATCCGCACCGCGCGAATGCGGGCCCTGGCGACGCCGTCGAGGGTGACCTGCACGGTGCCCGCGCCCGCGGAGGAGCGCTCACGCACGCGCGCGACGACGCCGATCCGGCTCACGAGCCGCTCCGCGTCGGACGCGGCCGGGCCCGCCGCCACCGCCACGAGCACGTGGCCGCCGTCGGCCACCGCGTTCAGCGCGCCGAGGTTCTCGGACGACCCCACCTGTACGGCAATGCGGCCGTGCGGGAGGACGATCGTGCTGCGGAGCGCCAGGAGTGGCAGCTCGTCCGGAATCGTCCGCGGTGGGGGCGCAGGCACGAACTGCAACCTAATCGCGGCGGGCAGTCGTCAAGCAGTATCCGGTGTTGTCGCGGTTCCAATCCGCCCCGATCCGTGTTCACGCTGTGAGGGCCAGCTCGGCGCGCCACTAGATTTCGACGCCCATGTTCGACGAACTCCAGGAAAAACTCAGCGCCACGTTCGCCCGGCTCCGCGGCCGCGGCGTGCTCACCGAGGCCGACATCAAGGAGGGGTTGCGCGAGGTCCGGCGCGTCCTCCTCGAGGCCGACGTCAACTTCCAGCTCTCGCGCGAGTTCCTCGAACGCGTCGAGAAGCGCGCGGTGGGCATCGCCCAGATCAAGACCGTCTCGCCGGCGCAGCAGCTCGTGAAGATCGTGTACGACGAGCTCGTCGCGCTGCTCGGCGAGCGCCGCGAGGGGCTGCGGCTCTCCACCGTGCCGCCCACCGTGGTGATGCTCGTGGGCCTCCAGGGCTCGGGCAAGACGACCACCGCGGCCAAGCTCGCGCTCAAGCTCAGGAACGAGGGCCGCCAGGCACGTCTCGTGGCCCTCGACGTGTACCGCCCCGCCGCCATCGACCAGCTCGAGACCCTCGGCCAGGGCCTCGGCGTGCCCGTGTACGCCGACCGCGGCACGAAGGACGTGGTCCACATCGCGCTCGCCGGGCTCGACCAGTCGCGGCGCGCGCGCGACCGCGTGGTGCTCCTCGACACCGCCGGCCGGCTCCAGATCGACGACGAAATGATGGGCGAGCTGACGCGGCTCAAGGAGGCCGTCCGCCCCGACGAAATCCTGCTCATCGCCGACGGCATGACCGGCCAGGAGGCCGTCAAGATCGCGCAGGGCTTCGACGAGAAGCTTGGCCTCACCGGCGTCATCCTCACCAAGCTCGACGGCGACGCCCGCGGCGGCGCC
>JAYEKC010000204.1:0-3600 GCA_034716715.1 Gemmatimonadota bacterium
AACGAGGGCAAGGATCTTGCGGTTCACTGCGTACTCCCTGTGGGGACGAGTCGTCGGTGGAAGGAGGAGCTTGGCGTTACTTGAGGTCCTGGCCGATCAACGCCTCGATGTTCGCCTTGGCGATGCGGGCAGCCTGGCGGGACTGGATGAGGGACGCGCGGGCGTTGTCGAGCGACGCCTGGGCAGTGAGCAGGTCGAGCAGCTGCTTGGTGCCGAGGTTGTACTGTTGCTGCACCACGCGGAGGTTCTCCTCGGCCGAGACGATCTGCAGCTTGTTCAACTCGATCGAGAGCATCGCCGTCTGGTAGTTGTTCAGGAACGTGGTCAGGTTCTGCTGGGCGAGGAACTTCTGGTCGCGCAGGTTCGCCTCGGCGTTCTCCTGGCTCACGCGCGCGGCCACGACGCTCGCCTCGCGCTGGTAGCCGTTGAACAGCTGGTAGTTGACGCTGAACGAGAGGCTCTTGCTCTCCGTGGCCGAGCCCGGCCCGCCATTCCAGGCGAACGTCGGCGACGAGGGGAGCGTCTGGCCGAGGCTGGCGCTCACGGAGAGCGTGGGCAGGTAGGGGGCTCGTGCGGCGCGCATGCCGGCCTGCGCGGCGGTCAGCTGGGCAACGGCCTGCTTGACCGCCGGGCCTTCCACGGCCATGCGGGTCAGCGTGGCCTCGTCAACCGTGATCGGCGCGACCTCGCCGGAGTCCGACGGGAGTGCCGTGACGGTGTACGCCGTGGCCACGTAGCGGGTGAGCTGCGCGTTGGCGTTGCCGATCGCGTTCTGCGCATTGATGATCGCCTGGCGAGCGTTGCCCACCTGAATGGCCGCGCTGAGGGAATCGGTACGCGTGGCCGAGCCGGCGGCCATCTTGGCCGCCGCGACGGCAAGCTGCTGCTGCGCCTGTTCCAGCTGCCGCTGCGCGGCCGCCTGCTGCTCGCGGGCGGTCAGGATGTTGTAGTACGCCGTCTTGACGTTCAGCGCGACCTGGTACTGCGCCGTCACGACGGCGACTTCGCTCGCCTGCAGGTTCGCCTGCTGCGTGCGATAGTTGTTCCAGCGCTGCATCCCGTCGAACAGCTGGACCGAGCCGAAGGACAGCGACCGCCCGTAGGACCACGGGTTGCCGGTGAGCGGGAGGGGGACGCCCTGGACGAGCGTCGTGCCGCCGCGCTGGCTCGCCGACTGGCTGATGCTGAGCGAGGGCAGGTAACCCAGGAGGGTGGACCGCACGGAGGACTCGCCCGTCCGGAGCGCATTGCGCGCCTGGATCGCCGAGGGCTGGTTCACCTGGGCAAGCCGGACAGCCTCGTCGAGCGAGATGGCGCGTGCCTCGCCGCCCGCCTGCGCTGCGAGCGCCGCGGGCGCGAAGGCCACCACCACCTGCATCACGAACCTCTTCATCGCTTGGAGTCTCCGCCGCGCGCCGCGCGTTCCCGTTCGCGCCGCGCCGCCTGCATCTGGTCGTAGGTGGCCTTCTGCCCGGGAGTGAGCAGCCGGATGAACTGCTGACGCCAGTCGGCGTCGATCGAGTCCTGCGCCGCGCGAATGGGGTCGAGCACCACCTTCCGCTGGTCCATCAGCGCCTTGAACCGCCGGTCGCGGTCGTCCATCAGCTTGGCGGCCGAGTCGCGCTGCGCCGGGGTCAGCTGGAGTTGGTCGAAGAACCGGACGCGCGGAGACCGCTGGTCCACGCCGCGCGCGTCCCGCACCGTCATCCGGTCAACCGCGAGCGCCGTCGCGGCGCCCGCGAGCGCCGCGCCGAGGTACATCGCGATGGCAAGTCCCTTTGTTCGCGACACGGCTGGGTCCTACTGGTGGCCGGTGAGCTTGCGCAGCGTGGCCTCGTCCTGCGAGATGGGCTCGCGCTGCGCCAGCGCCGACTCCAGGCCCTCGACCTCCACGATGGCCTCCGCAGCCAGCGTGCGGTTGATGTGGGCCTGCGCCCGGAAGTACATCGCGCCGGCGAGCAGCAGCGCCGCGGCGGCCGCGGCGAGGCCGGCCCGCAGCCAGCGGTCGGATACCGACCACCAGGCCTCGGACTCGTCGATCCGCGCCATGATGCGGCCTTCCAGCGCAGCCCAGTAGGCCTCGCCGGTGGGCTTTTCATAGATGGCCCGCAACGTCGCCGTCAGTGCGTCGTCGCGCACCAATTCGGGACCACGATGCTCATCGCTCATTGTTCACTCCTCATGTCGCCCAGCAGGCTCCGCAAGTGCGTGCGCGCATAATGCAGGTCCGACCGGGCCGTTCCCTCGGGAATCCCGAGAATCTTGCCGATTTCCGAATGTTTGAAGCCTTCCACGTCGTGCAACACGATCACCGACCGCTGCCGCGGCGGCAGCGCGTCGAGTGCCGCCGTGAGGCGGCTGCGCAACTCGCTGCCCTCCGCCGGGTCACGGAACGGCGACGCCACCGTTTCCGGCAGCTCGTCCGCGTCCCGCACCTTGCGCCGCCGCGTGATGTCCAGCGCCGCATTCGCGACGATCCGGTGCAGCCACGCGCCAAACGCCTGGTCCGGCAGGAACCGGTCCAACGCGCGGTACGCATGCAGGAACCCGTCCTGCACGGCGTCTTCCGCGTCCTCATGGTTCGCGACGATCGAACGCGCCACGGCGTACGCCCGCCGCTCGTGCATCCGCACGAGTGCCGAGAATGCCGCCCGCTGGCCGCGCTGCGCCGCCAGCACGAGCTCGCGCTCGTTGGCTGGCCGCTCAGTCACGCGCCACCGTGCGTTCCGCGGCGCCGGCGACGCCCCGATCACTGCGTCCCCCCGGGCGGCGCTGGTCACTCGTCCGACTCGTCAATCACCGTCCTCCAGTACGCACCCGGGGGCACGTCCGTTGGACGTCGCCACCCCGTTTCGGTTAGCTCCACGGCCACCGCGTCAGGTTCCCGCGAGCCCGAGCAGCGCGGCCCGCGCACGCATCGACGCGATCACCGTCGCGATGTGGGCGTCGAGCTCCACGCCGAGCTCGGCCGCGCCGCGCACCACATCGTCGCGATTCACGCCGCGGGCGAAGGCCTTGTCCTTCATCTTCTTCTTGACACTCGAGACTTCGAGGTCGTTCACGCTCCGCGACGGACGGACCAGCGCGCAGGCCGTCACGAGCCCGCACAACTCGTCTACCGCGTACAGCGCCCGCGCCATGCGCGACACCCGCGGCACGCCCGTATAATCGGCGTGGCCGAGGATCGCCTCTAGCACGTCCTCGGGATAGCCCAGCGAGCGAAGGTGCCGCACGCCCTCGCTCGGATGCTCCGCGTCGGCCGCATGCGCGTCGTTCGGGAAACGTTCGTAGTCAAAATCGTGCATCAGGCCCGCCAATCCCCAGCGATCGGCGTCCTCGCCGAAGCGCTCCGCGTAGATCCGCATCGCGCCCTCCACGGCCAGCATGTGGGCGCGCAGCGAATCACTCGCCGTCCATTCCTGCATCAGGTCGAAGGCGTCGTTGCGCGCGGGGAGTGACGTAGTCATTCTGGCTGAAATGGAGCCGATGACGCGGCTACCCGTGGGTGCGTGGGAGACGCGGTCGGCGTGGGAGATGGCAAGCCCTGAAAGGTGCCCACATGCCGCGGGTTTCGCGACTCATGGGCCTGTGGCGACTGGG
>JAYEKC010000205.1:0-3597 GCA_034716715.1 Gemmatimonadota bacterium
GTCGCGCCGCGCTGGGTGGCGAACCCCGCGAGCAGCTCGCGGATCGCCAGGTCGGCCTCGCCGATCACGGCGGGGACGCCCGGCTTGAAGATCCCGGCCTTCTCGGCGGCGATCAGCTCGCGGATCGCGCCGAGGTACTCCACATGGTCGATGCCGATGTTGGTCACCCCGGCCACGAGCGGAGTGACGACGTTGGTGGCGTCGAGCCGGCCCCCCAGGCCCGTCTCGATCACGGCGACGTCCACGGAATCCTGCCGGAAGAAGTCGAACGCCATCGCCGTCGTGGCCTCGAAGAACGTGGCGCCGAGTCGCTCCACGTCGGGGGTCCACTGCCGGACGAACGCGACGATCCGCTCGGGTTCCACGGGCCGTCCATCCACGACGAAGCGCTCGCGGAAGTCCACCAGGTGCGGCGACGTGTACTTCGCCACGCGCAGCCCGCGCGCACGTAGCATGGCCTCCAAGGCCGCGCAGACGCTCCCCTTCCCGTTGGTTCCCGCCACGTGCAGCACGGGGATCGCGCGGTGCGGGTCGCCGAGCAGCGCGAGGAACGCCTCGACGCGTTCGAGGCCGAGCTTCCACGCGCCGGTCGTGCGCGCGAACAGGAAGTCCAGCGCGTCCTGGTACGACGTCAGGCCGACGCCCACCCCGTGCCGGCCGGCTTCCCGCTCATGTGCCGCAGCAGTTGACCCACCGTGCGCTTGAGGTCCTTGCGGTGTACCACCAGGTCCACCATCCCGTGGTCGAGCAGAAACTCGGCCGTCTGGAAACCCTCCGGCAGGTCCTGGCCGAGCGTCTGCTTGATGACGCGCGGCCCGGCAAACCCGACCACCGCGCCCGGCTCGGCCAGGATGGCGTCTCCGAGCATCGCGTAGCTCGCGCTCACGCCGCCCGTGGTTGGATTCGTCAGGATGGAGACGTACGGCACCCGCCGTTCCGACAGCTGCGACAGCAGCGCAGCGGTCTTCGCCATCTGCATGAGCGAGAGGACGCCCTCCTGCATGCGGGCCCCGCCCGACGCCGAGACGATGATGAGCGGGAACTTCTTCTCGAGGCTCCGCTGGCCGAGGCGAGCGATCTTCTCGCCCACCACGGACCCCATCGAGCCGCCCATGAACGCGAAGTCCATCACACCCAGGTTTACCGGGAGGCCTTCCATGGTGCCCGACGTGGTGAGGATCGCGTCGGCCTCGCCGGCGTTCGCCTTGGCCTTCTTGAGGCGGGCGGGATAGTCGGGGAACCCGAGCGGGTCCGTGGACCCGACGCCAGGGTCGTTCTCCTCGATCGAGCCTTCGTCGAGCAGGATCGTGGTGTACTCGATGGCCCGGAGCCGCCGGTGGAACCCGCACGCCGGGCACACGTTGAACGACTTCTGGAAGGCCTCCCGGATGTCGGTGTGCCCGCACGACTCGCACTTCTCGAACGCATCGGCGGGAATGTCGAGCTTCGCCGTGAGCGGCTTGCGCGGCTTCTTCTCCTTGCGGAACCAGGCCATCCGGGGAATCTACCTGCCGCGGGGCGCGCGCGGCGACCCGTCAGATGACCAGCGTGTCGGCCTGCCCCCGGCCCTCGAGGGACAGGCGCACCAGCAGGCCGATCGCGATCCAGCAAGCCAGCATGAAGGACCCGCCGTAGCTGAAGAACGGCAGCGGGATGCCGGTGATCGGCATCACCCCGATCGTCATGCCCACGTTCTCAAGGACGTGCGCGAACAACATCGCCACCAGCCCGAACGCCACGAGGCTGGCGAAGGGGTTCTGCGACCGCGCGGCAATCCGGATGCAGCGCATCATCAGCCACGCGTACAGTGCCAGCACCGCCACCACGCCCACAAACCCGAGTTCTTCGCCCACCACCGGGAAGATGAAGTCGGTCGTCTGCTCCGGCAGGAATGCCAGGCGCTTCTGCGACCCCTGGGTGAATCCCTTGCCCAGCCACCCGCCGGACCCGATCGCCACCTGCGACTGCAGCACGTGGTACCCGCTCCGGAGCGGGTCGCTCGACGGGTCGAGGAATACCAAGAGCCGTTTTTGCTGGTGGGGCTGGAGGTGATCCCACACGTACGGGGCCACCACCCCGAACACCAGGTTGGCCGCCACCACCGCCACGCTTTCCGCGAGCAGGGGCCGCGTTCGGTACAGTAGCAGGATGATGAAGACGAACCACGCGCCCCACAGCGGCGTGTTGAACGCGAGGACGAGGCTCACGACGGGGCTCGCCGCCATCACCAGCAACTGCCAGCGCGTGCCGGCCCAGTACAGCATCGCGAAGAAGATCCCCACGAAGACGAGCCCGGTGCCCAGGTCCGGCTGCAGCATGATGAGCACCCACGGGACGCCCACCACCACGGCCGGCCGCCACAGGTCCCCGAGGGTCCGCGGCGCGTCGCTCCGCGAGGCGAGCACCTTCGCGAGCATGATCACGACGGCGATCTTGGCAAGTTCGGACGGCTGCCCCACGGACACGTCGCCGATGTACAGCCAGCTGTGCGTGCTCTTCGCCGTTCCCGCGCCGCGCCCGATGACCGGCAGAAGGGCGAGGACGAGCAGGGCCGCGCCGTAGACGACCGGCGTCAGGTAATCGAGCGCGCGGACGCTCGCCCGGCTGACGACCCACGCGGCGCCAAGCCCGAGGGCGAGGTGGAGCGCCTGCATGCGCCACAGCCCCGCCAGGCTGGTGGAGACGTCGGTTTGCCCGGCCGAGTACACCGTCGCCACGCCGAACACCGAGAGGACGAGGGCGAGGATGACCAGCGGGTAATCCGCCTCCGCCAGCCGCCGCCTCAATCGCCCTCCGTCTTGATGAACTGCGCCGGCACGACCTTCAGGTAGTGCTCGATGATCTTCGACGCGATGCGCGCCGCCCGCGTGCCGTGGCCGCCGAACTCGATCATCACCGCCACGACGATGCGCGGCGCGTCGGCCGGGGCGAAGCCGGCGAACCAGGCGTGGTTCAGCTCCACGCCGCCGCGGTACACGCCGCTCTGCGCCGTGCCCGTCTTCCCCGCCAGCACCACGCCGCTGATGCGCGACGACGTGGCGGTGCCCCGCTCCACCACGCCGGCGAGCGCATCCCGAAGGCCGGCGTAGGACGCGCTGTCGAGGTCGAAAATGCGCGCGGTGGACGGCGCGGAATTCACGATCTGCGGTTGCGCCGCCACGCCGCCCGTCGCGAGGGCGGTGTAGAACCGGGCCACGTTCACGACCGTCTGGGCGTTCTCGCCCTGGCCAATGGCGAGGTTGAGCGCATTCGCCTGCGTCCACCCCTGTGCGCCATAGCGGCGCGTGAAGTAGTCCGCCGCCGGGTCACTCGGGTACTCGGGCCGGCTTTCGGCCGGCAAGTCGATGCCCGAACGCGTGCCCCCACCGAGTTGCAGGCCGCCGGCAACCAGCCGCTGCAGGCCAATCTTGAGGGCCAACTGGTAGAAATACACGTCGCACGACTGCTCGATGGCCTGGGCGAGCGTCAGGAAGCCGTGCCCACGGGCGAGGTGGCACTTGAAGTACCGGTTCCCGTACTGATAGCCGCCCGTGCACGGCACCGGCATGCGGTCGGACACCTTCACGATCCCGAGCTGGATCCCCGTGATGGCGGTGG
>JAYEKC010000206.1:0-3593 GCA_034716715.1 Gemmatimonadota bacterium
GGCGCCTCCACCACGTTGCTCGGCCCGCGGATCGTGCCGTTGTCCTGCCGGTTGGTGAGCACCCAGTACGGCACCTGCTGGTCGGTGGACACGTGGTACATCTGCCCGTTGGGCAGCGTCACGGTGGTGAACTGCTGGCCGTGGGTCGTGGTGAGGCGCGCGCCCGCGTCGTTGGTGAGGCCGAAGCGGTTCGCGTTCACCGGGTCGAACCAGATGTCGTGGTTGTCGCCGCCCCACGGGCGCTCGACGAACGTCTTGCCGCCGTCGGTGGACTGGAAGAAGCTGGAGTTGGCGAGGAGGATCTCGTCGGGGTTCGACGGCGACACCTCGAGGCGCACGTAGTAGCCCGCGCGGCCGATGAGCGGGCGCTGCCAGTTCTGGACCTTCCACGTGGCGCCCGCGTCGTCGGAGCGCCAGAGCGAGCCCTGGTCGGCCGTCTGGATGAGCGCGTACACGCGCTTCGAGTCGCTCGGCGCCACCGATACGTCGATCTTGCCGACGGGCGGCTTGGGCATGCCGGTGGTGAGCTTCGTCCAGGTGTCGCCGGCGTCGGTGGTCTTGTACACGCCGCTGCCCGTGCCGCCGCTCCACATGCCCCACGTGGCGATCTTCACCGTCCACGTGCCGGCGTAGAGCACGCGCGGGTCGTTGCGGTCCATAGAGAGGCCCGAGCAGCCCGTGTGCTCGTCCACGAACAGCACGCGTCGCCACGTGGCGCCGCCGTCGGCCGTGCGGTACACGCCGCGCTCCTGCTGCGGCCCCGTGGCACGCCCGATGGCGCAGGCGTAGACGATGTCCGGGTTGGTGGGGTGGACGAGGATCTTGCCGATCCGGCCCGTCTCGCGAAGCCCCATGTTCTTCCAGGTCTTGCCGGCGTCGGTGGACTTGTAGACGCCGTCGCCGAAAATGTCGGCGTCGCGGATGATCCACGCCTCGCCCGTGCCCGCCCACACGATGTCGTGATTGGATTCGGAGACGGCGAGCGCGCCGATGGCCATGACGGGCTGGTCGTCGAACACCGGCACGCTCGACGCGCCGCCGTTCACCGACTTGAACACGCCGCCGGAGGCGTTGCCGAAGTACCAGATGCTGTCCACGCCGGGCACGCCGGCTATTGCGCTGATGCGGCCGCCGTCGGTGGGGCCCATGAACTGGAACCAGAGGGAATCGCCGCGGACGGGCTGCTGGGCCTGGCCTTGCGGGCCGCCCTGGCCGCGGCCCTGGGCGAGCGCCGGGCCGACGAGGAGCGTGAGGGTGGCCGCGCCGAGGACGGCTGCGCAGACGTGGCGGGTGGACTGCCGCATGCGTGAGTTCCCTCGATTCAGGTGACGGACCGGGGAAAAGGTAATTCCCGGCGCGCGGAGCCGTGAATCACGGGTGCCATCCCCGTCGGCGGCGCCGCCCGTGGGCAGCGGCGATGACGTGGCTCGCGCGTTCGTGGCGCACTACGTTCACTCCCGTGCACCGACGCGCCGTGATGGACCACCTGTACGCCGAGCCGCGCGTGTTCGTCGTGCTCCGACGGCTCACGATCGTCGCCGCCTGCGCGTACGGCGTCCTTTTTTCGTGGGGCATCTACCGGCGACTGTGGCAGGTGCAGCGCATCGAGCTTCAGGCGCCCGCCACGACCCTGCGGCCCGGCACGCACGTGGGCTATGACGTGGTCACGTCGGGTGAGGTGCACAACCTGATCCGGCTCGAGCTGGTCCAGGGCGATCGCCGCGCGGTGCTCGACGAGCGGTGGTCCGACGTCAGCCGGGTCAACACGCTCGACCCGCGCCTGTTCCGTTACCAGCCCGTCATCGCGGTCACGCCGGGGATCCTCGCGGCATTCGCGCCCGGCGTGGCGGCGTTGCGTCTCACCGTGTTCGGCAACCGGAAGCTGCTGCGCACGCCCGCGCCGCGCGTGCGCGAGGTGCCCGTGCGCATTGCCGCCGGCGCCGCGTCGCGGACGCCTGCGTCAGCGCCGCGCTGACGCGAGGCCGTGGGCGATGAACCCGGCGCCGACGAGCGCCAGGGGGCCGGCGATGGCCGCGTACGTCGCCGCGGGGAATCGGTCCCAGGCGGGGATGAGGTACGCCGCGCCGAGCACGACGAACATCAGCCCGCCGGCGACCTCGCGCCGCCACGCAAGCCAGAGGGCGAGCAGCACCAGCGCGCTCGGGACCAGGTGGATGAGCAGGGCCCCGGCCGTCGCCAGGGCACTCTGAGACCCGTCGAAGACGTCGAGCGCGAAGATCGCCAGGAATGCGGCAAACGCGATGGCCAGCGCTCGCGGTATCCAGAACAACGCCCGCTCCACACCTCGCGTCATGTTCCCTCCCGTGTTCCGCACGTTACGGCCCGACGCGTCCACCCTAGGGGCGCTGTTGCAGTTCCGTGTCGTCGGTTTCCCCGCCGTGAGCCATCGCATGGGTTACGCGGTCCGGCACCGGCCGCTCTGCCCTGAGGCCAGGGCTACGCCCGCGTGATGAGAGTGGTACCGCGTCCCGCCCCGCTTCGCTGGCCACGTGGCCCGAACTGCCTCGGACTTGTTGTGGATCATCGACCAAGAACTGCAGGATGACTCAGGACGGTGCCTGTGCGCCTGAGTCATCCCGTCGCTCTTGATTGATGAGAACAACACCAGCCGAGACCGCCGTCGCCCACGTGGGCCGCGGTTCCCTGTCCGGGTGTCTTCAAACGGTCACAGCCCCAGGTTCAGTCGATGGCAGCGTTTTCGTCCACGCCCCGCGCCGAGGCGTGGGTCGCCGTCGCCGTGGCAGCAGCGAAACAACTCCCCGGGTGCCGCCCCGCGCGGCAGCCCCGGCTACGACGTCGCGAGCCGCCCCGCCACCACCTCGGCCACGTCCAGCACGGCCACGTCGGCCTCGCGCGACTTCACGCTGTCGGCCATCATCGTCATGCAGAACGGGCACGCCACCGCGATGGTCTTCGCGCCGGTGGCCAGCGCCTCCTCGGCGCGCTCGGCGTTGATGCGCTTGCCGGTGCGCTCCTCCATCCACATCCGCCCGCCGCCGGCGCCGCAGCACAGGCCGCGGTCGCGCGAACGCGGCATCTCCACCATGTCCATGACCGGGAGCGCACGCTTGAGCGCCGTGCGCGGCGCGTCGTACACATCGTTGTAGCGGCCGAGGTAGCAGGAGTCGTGGTAGGTGAACCGGCTCACCGGCTCGTGCAGGTCCTGGCGGAGCGGAATCCTGCCCGCCGCCATCAGCTCCTCGATGAACGTCGAGTGGTGCACCACGTCGTACGTGCCGCCCCACTGCGGCAGCTCGTTGCCAATCTGGTGGAAACAGTGCGGGCACGCGGTGACGACCTTCTGCACCGCATAGCCGTTCAGCACGCCGACGGCGTCCTTGGCGAGCATCTGGTAGAGGTACTCGTTGCCCATCCGGCGCGCGGGGTCGCCGTGGCACTTCTCCTCCTGCCCGAGGATGGCGAACCGCACGCCGGCGGCCTTGAGGATCCTGGCGAACGCGACGGTGGTCTTCTTCGCGCGGTCGTCGAACGAGCCCATGCAGCCCACCCAGTAGAGCACGTCGGGCTTCTCGCCGCGCGCGGCCATCTCCGCCATGGTGGGGATGTCGAGC
>JAYEKC010000207.1:0-3590 GCA_034716715.1 Gemmatimonadota bacterium
CGGGGTCGGGGGAGGCGGCGCGGCCGGGCCGGCCGGCGCCACGGCCGGCGAGCCCGTCGGGGCGGCCACGTACGACGACATCGAGGCGGTGCACGGCATCGGCCCGGCCATCGCCGAATCGGTGGTGGCGTACTTCGCCGACCCCGCCAACCGCGAGGTGCTCGCGCGACTCAAGGCGCGCGGCGTCCGCTTCGACGAGCCGGCGTCGGCGCCGGCCACCGGCGCGTTCACCGGGATGACCGTGGTGATCACCGGAACGCTGCCGACCCTGAGCCGGACCGAGGCGAAGCAGCGGATCCTCGCGGCAGGCGGAAAGGTCACCGACTCCGTGTCGAAGGCGACGAGCCTCGTGGTGGTTGGCGCGGACGCCGGCAGCAAGCTCGAGAAGGCGCGGACGCTGGGCGTGGCGACGATCGACGAGGCGGAACTGCTCCGGCGCCTTGCCGGCGGGACGCCGTAGCCGCGGACGGGAGCGGGCCCTAGCTTGCAGCAGACCTTCGCGCCGCCGACCATGGACCTGAACGCCTCCCACTGCATCGCGTTTCCCGCCGCGTCGCTCGCCGCGCTGCGCGCCGCCCTCGTGCGCGACACCGGCGGCGGGTTCGCGACCTACCTGCAGGAGGCGGGGTACGCGGGCGGTGAAGCCGTCTACGCCGCGTTTCGCTCGTGGCTCGCGACGCGCGGCGAGGACGTCGAGGCCCTCGACCTCGAGACGTTCCAGGCGCGGGGCGCCGAGTTCTTTCGTCACGCCGGCTGGGGCAGTCTCACGATCGCGCCGATTGCGGACGTCGTGGCCATGGTTGACTCCACGGACTGGGTCGAGGCCGATCCGGTGAGCGCGATGCCCTACCCCTCCTGCCACTACACAACGGGCATGCTCGCGGACTTCTTCGGCCGGACGGCGACCGCGCCGCTGGCCGTGCTCGAGGTGGAGTGCCGGTCGTCGGGCAGCCCGCGGTGCCGGTTCCTCGTGGGCGCCACGGACGTCATGGGGTACCTGTACGAGCGGATGGCGGCGGGCGACTCGTACGAAGCCGCCGCGCAGGCGCTGGGCTGACGGCGCCCCGGCCCTACGGGCCGTACTTCGGGTTCGGCACCAGTTCGCCGTCCACGAGGATCTCGCGGTCCCACGGGAGCACGACCGAGGCCGGCGTCTCGAGCGCGGCGAAGTCTGCCTCGTACTCGCCGGTGCGGATGCTCACCGCGGTGCGCACGTCGCGCGCGCCGGCGTTCACCATCGCGGCCACGGCCAGCCGCATCGTTTCCCCCGAATCGCAGGTCTCGTCCACGACGAGCACCCGGGCGTTGCGCACTTCCGGCGGCGCCTCGCCGAGCACGGCCGGCGTCGCGCGGATGGTTTTCGCCATGTGGCGCCGGCTCACCACGATCGAGCGGAACGGCCGGTCGAGCATCGCCGCCACGACCGCCCCCGGCACGACCCCGGCGGTGGCGATGCCCACAACCAGGTCGGGGTCGAATTCGCGGGTGACCTTGAGGGCCAGGGCGCGCGAGAGCTCGCCGAACAGGGGCCAGTCGACGTGGAACACCTCGCGCGGAACGGGCGTGCTGATTCTGGGCTGGCGCGACATGGGTTCCTCGGCAGACGGGGCGGCGCGCCCCGATGTGTGGCAAGGTACCGGTGGCGGCCGGCGCGCGAAACCTCGGTTGCCCAAGTCGTGCAGCGGCAATACCTTGTGCCAACCGAAGTTCGGGGCGCGTCACTCGGTTGGGGGCACCGCATGTCCTGGTTGAGCCGCCTGTTTGGCGGGAAACCAAAGACGGAGGAGAAGGCGCAGCGCCTCGACTACCTCAATGAGGCGCTCGTGCTTGAACGGCAGGGCGACTATGACGCCGCCCTGACCTCCTATCGGCTCGCCCTGCGCGACACGCCCAACGACCTTCGCGTGCTGCAGAACATGGCGATCGCGTTCTCGCGGACGGGACGGCTCGACGAAGCGGTGCGGGCCTACCGCAAGGCGCTGGAGATCGACCCGATGCTGGCCGGGGCGCATTACGGGCTGGCGTTCCTCCTGCTCAAGCGGGGCGACACGAACGGCGGCGTGAAGCACTTGCAGGCGTTTCTCGCGCATCCGCCCTCCGGGGAGGACGCCGAGCGGTGGGTGGCGCACGCCCGTGCGACGCTCGATCAGATCACCAACCCGGCGGGGCAGTCGCCACCGCCTGCGGAGAACTGAGGTCGTGGGACGCATCCTATCCATCGTGAGCCAGAAGGGTGGCGTGGGGAAGACGACGACGGCCGTGAACCTCGGCGCCGCCTTCGCCCGCCGTGGCCTCAAGACGCTCATCGTGGACGTGGACCCGCAGGGATCGGTGCGGTTCGGCGCGGGGCTGCGCAAGGGGCATCCGACCCACGGCTTTGCGGACTACATGCGGGGCACGCGGCCCCTGCGCGACGTGATCCTCCCCACGGCCCTGCCGTGGCTGCGCGTGATGCTCGTGGGCTCCGTGGCGGACGACGCCGACCACACGGAGTACGCGAACACCATCGCGCAGGGCGACTTGCTGCCCACGATGCTCGCGACGGCCGCCGAGCGTTGCGACGTCGTGGTGGTGGACACGCCGCCCGGCCTCGGCCCGATCACGCGCCGCGCGCTCGCGTCGAGCGACCGGGTGCTCGTTCCCCTGCAGGCCGAGCCGCTCGTGCTGCAGACGACGCCGCAGATCTTCCGCAGCATCCAGGACACGGTGACGAAGCACAAGCGCCTGACCTTCGACGGGATCCTCCTGACGATGTACGAGGCCGGGAACGCCGCGTGCGAGCGGACGGTGAAGTACGTCCGGGCGAACGTGCCGGCGAACCTGGTGTTCGACCTCATGGTCCCGCGGAGCAGCGCCGTGGCCGACGCGTTCGCCGCCGGGCAGCCGGTGGTGGTGCGCACGCCCGCCGACCCCGCGGCGCAGGCCTACGTGAACCTCGCCACCCGGCTGGCGGAGCGGTTCGCCGAATGAACCGGGGCGTCGCCCGGGCGCTGCGGCCGTGGGCGCTCGCGGTGGCGGCTGCAGTCGGCGGCTGCACCGAGGTGAACACGAGCCCCCCGCACGTGGCCGCCCTCCAGTTCGACGCGCTGCCGTCGCCGGCCGTCGTGGCCGGCGACACGCTGCGTGACTCGCTCGGGCTCGCGGCGCCGCTCGGTGCGATCGCCTTCAACGGCTCGGGGGCGCAGATCCCCGACGCCTCCATCCAATACATCGCCCTCGACACGGGCGTGACAATCGGGGCGGGCGGCATCCTCGTTGCGCAGCTCCGGTCGGGGTCCGTCCGCCTGCTGGCGAGCGCCGGCGCCATCGAGACGCAAGCCATCACCCTGCTCGTCGCGCGGCGGCCCGACTCGGTGGCGTTCGCCGGCGCCACCCGCGACACCGTGGAGTACGTCTTGCCCGACAACGCGGCGACGAACGCCTCGATCGAACTCGCCGCGCGCGTGGTGACGTTCGACACGGCCGGCGGCATCACGCGGACGCAGGGCTGGCGGGTGTCGTACCAGGCAATCTTCCGGGGGGCGCCCGTGGCGCCCGGCGACACGTCGGCGGTGTTCCTCGTCGGCACCGGCACCCAGCGCTCGCAGGTG
>JAYEKC010000208.1:0-3588 GCA_034716715.1 Gemmatimonadota bacterium
TCACCCCTCACCCCGCCCCACGCCTCACCCCTAACCACACCTTACCCCTCACCCACGCCCCTCACCGCTGTGCCCCATGATACCACGCTGATCGCGACCATCGCCGCCGCCTTCATCCTCGCGTTCGCGCTGGGGCTGGTTGCGACGCGGCTGAAGCTGACGCCCGTGGTGGGATACCTCATCGCGGGCGTGGCGATGGGGCCGTTCACGCCGGGCTTCACCGGCGACGCGTCGGTGGCCGGACAGCTCGCCGAGATCGGCGTGATCCTGCTGATGTTCGGCGTGGGGATGCACTTCTCGCTGCGCGACATCCTCGCCGCGCGGCGGGTCGCGCTCCCGGGCGCCGTGCTGCAGATCGCCGTCGCGACGGCGCTCGGCGCGTTCGCCGCGCACCGCTGGGGATGGAGCTGGACCGCATCGGTCGTGTTCGGCCTCGCCCTCTCCGTGGCGTCCACGGTCGTCGTGCTGCGCGCGCTGGAACCGCGCGGGCTGCTCGACACGCCCGACGGCCGCCTCGCCGTGAGCTGGCTCGTGGTCGAGGACCTGGCGATGGTCATCGCGCTGGTGCTCGTGCCGCCGTTCGTGTCGGAGCAGGCCGCGGGGGGCGGCGTGGCGGCCGCGCTCGGCCTCACGTTCGCCAAGGTCGTCCTCTTCGTGGCGCTGATGCTGATCGTCGGCGCGCGGGTGGTGCCCGCGCTGCTCGTCCTCGTGGCGCGGAGCGGCTCGCGCGAGCTGTTCACGCTCGCCGTCCTCGGCATCGCCCTCGGCGTGGCCCTCGGCGCGGCCCAGCTGTTCGGCGTGTCGTTCGCGCTCGGCGCGTTCGTCGCCGGGCTCGTGGTCAGCGAGTCCGACCTCAGCCACCAGGCCGCGGCCGACGCGCTGCCGTTCCAGGACGCGTTCGCCGTGCTGTTCTTCGTCTCCGTCGGGATGCTCGTGGACCCGATGGTGTTCGTGAACGAGTGGCCGCGCATTGCCGTCATCCTGGTGGTGGTGCTCGTGGGCCAGGGCCTCACCGCGGCGGCGCTCGCGCTCGTCCTCAACCAGCCGCTCCGCACCGCCCTCACCCTCGGCGCGTCGCTCGGCCAGATCGGCGAGTTCTCGTTCATCATCGTCGCGCTCGGCATCTCGCTCGGCGTCGTGCCCGTCGAGGCCCGGGGGCTCATCCTCGCGAGCGCGATCGCGTCCATCACGCTCAACCCCGCGCTCTTCGGCCTCATCGAGCCCGTGGAACGGTTCTTCGACCGGCACCCCGGGCTGCTGCGGCGCGTGCAGCGCTGGTCGGTGACGATGAACACGACGATGGAGATGTCGCCCGACGCGGACACCGGGCGCTCGGGCCACGCCATCATCGTCGGGTTCGGGCGCGTCGGCAGCACAGTGGGCGAGGTGCTCAAGGGCGAGGGGCTCCCCTTCGTGGCCATCGACCGCGACCGCGTGCGCGTGGAGCAGATGCGCGCCGAGGGCGTGCACGCGATCTTCGGCGACGCCTCCGCGCGCGGCGGCCTCCTCAAGTACGCCGGCATCGCCGGCGCGCGCGTCCTCGTCGTCACCGTGCCCGAGCCCATCAGGGCCCGGCTCATCGTGGACGAGGCCCGGGCCCTCCGCAAGGATGTGCCCATCGTGGTGCGCGTGCACTCGGACGCCGACGCGCGAACGTTCCAGCGGCTCGGCGTGGACCGCATCCTCCTGGGCGAGCGCGAACTCGCGTTCGGCATGGCGCGCTACGCCCTGGGCCTGCTCCGCCGGTAGCCGTCGCGGCGCTCGCCCTCCAGCCGCATCTTTCCCGCCACCCCCCGGCCACCCTCGCCCACACCCGGCCATGGAACTCAACGTCATCGGGCTCAACTTCGCGTACGCCGTGCTCGGCGTGATCCTGATGTGGTTCAGCTATCGCGTCTTCGACCGGCTCACGCCACACGTCGACTTCGCCGCGGAACTCAAGAAGGGCAACATCGCGGTGGCGATCTTCATCGCCGCCCTGTTCATCGCCATCGCGATCATCATCGGCCACGCCCTGAACTAGCGCCGGAGCCATGCGCAGGGACCGTCGGCTCGCTGCCCCACACGGCCTCGCCTCGCTGCTCTGGCTGGCGGCGGCGCTCGGCCCCGGGGCGGGCGCTGCGCGCGCGCAGGCGGGCGATCGCGCGCCGTCGGCGCTCGTCCGGGCGTCCACGGCGCGCGACGCGGCGCGAGGCGCTGCGCGCTTCGACCCGATCTTCAGGAAGTACTCCAAGCGGTACTTCGGCATCGCCTTCGACTGGCGGCGCTTCAAGGCGCAGGCGATGGCCGAGAGCAACCTCGATACGGCCGCCGTGAGCTGGGTGGGCGCCCGCGGGTTGATGCAGCTGATGCCCTCCACCTTCGCCGCGATCCGGTCGGCGCGGCCCGAGTACCGGAACATCGACGACCCCGAGTGGAACGTCGCGGCGGGCATCGCCCACGACCGCGGGATGTGGAAGCTGTGGCCGCCGGAATTGCCCGACTCCGAGCGCGTGCGCTTCATGTTCGGGGCGTACAACGCCGGCGAGGGGCCCATCACGCGGGCCAACGCCACGGCCGCGGCGCGGAAGCTGGCGCCGAACACGTGGTCGAGCATCGAGGCGGTGGCGCCGAGCGTTCCCCGCTGGCGCTACAGGGAAACGCTCGGCTACGTCCGCCGGATCACGAGCAACTACGACCGGCTGAAGAACCCCTAGCGGCCCGGCGTCGCCGCCGCGTTCCGGTTGGGCGGCTCCACCTTCAGGATCTGGTGGACGAAGTAGTCCCACTGCTTGCGGTCGCCATACGGCGCGAGCACGCCGCGCCGGCCCACGCCGTGGTCGCCGCCGGGGAACATGAAGAGGTCGAACGTCTTGTTCGCCTTGATGAGGGCGTTGGCCACCTGCAGGGTGGACGACGGGTCCACGTTCTCGTCGAGCTCGCCCACGAGGAGCAGCAGCTTGCCCTGCAGCCGGTGCGCGTTCACGACGTTCGACGACGAGTCATACTGCGGCCCGATCGGCCAGCCCATCCACTGCTCGTTCCACCAGATCTTGTCCATCCGGTTGTCGTGGCAGCCCGCGAAGCTCACCGCGACCTTGTAGAACTCCGGGTGGAAGAGGAGCGCGCCCATGGCGTTCTGCCCGCCGGCCGAGCCGCCGTAGATGCCCACGTTCGAAACGTCGTACCACGGGTATTTCGCGGCGACGGCCTTGTGCCAGCGGATGCGGTCGGGGAAGCCGGCGTCGCCAATATCGCGCCACGCGACGTCGTGGAACGACTTCGACCGGTTCGACGTGCCCATGCCGTCCACCTGCGACACGACGAAGCCGAGCTCGGCCTGCGCCTGCATGCCCCATTGCACGCCCCACGACTTCGGCACGAACGAGTCGTGCGGGCCGGCGTAGATGTACTCGATGACGGGGTACTTCTTCCTCGCGTCGAAGTTGGTCGGCCGGACGATGACGCCGTAGATGTCGGTGGTGCCGTCGCGCCCCTTCGCGACGAATGCCTCCGGCGGCCGCCAGCCCGCGGCGAGCAGCGCCGACGCGTCGGCCTGCTCCACCGTGAGCAGCAGCTTCTGGTCGCTCGTGCGCCGCAGTTCCATCA
>JAYEKC010000209.1:0-18165 GCA_034716715.1 Gemmatimonadota bacterium
ACGACGCTCATTCCGCTCGAGCTGCGGATGCTGGGTGCGCGGCCCGAACCGTGGACGGCGGACGTCGTGATCTCACGTCATGCGGGGCTGCTGGGCAACGTGACCGACGAACTCGCCAACGGGCGATTCGTCGCGAGGCATGGCGCGGCGTTGCTGAAGAAACTCAACTGGTTTCATCCCGGCCCAGGCGAGCCCGTGGTCACCCTCGACAGCGCACTCGATGGCGAGGCGCTGTCGGCTCCAATCCTCGACGTCTTCAACGCGTTTCGCGGTCCTGTGCGGTTCGGTCCCGAGGATCTCGAGCCCGCGTACCGCGGCGATGCCGACGCGGTGCGCCGCGCGGAGGCGCTCGCGGCGGCCGGGGACGACGGGGCGCGCCCGGAGGAGATCGGGTCGAACAATTGGGTGGTGGCGCCGCGGCTTTCGCTCTCCGGCAACGCCATCATGGCCAACGACCCGCACCGTGCGATCACGGTGCCGTCACTTCGCTACTACGCGCACCTGGTGGGCCCAGGATGGGACGTGATCGGCGGCGGCGAGCCGACGATCCCCGGCATATCGATCGGCCACAACCAGTACGGCGCGTGGGGCCTTACGGTGTTCGCGGTCGATGGTGAGGACCTGTACGTGTACCGCACGCGGCCGTCACGGCCGGCGATGTACTGGCACAAGGGGCGGTGGCGCACGATGACGTCGCTCACGGAGACGATTGCCGTGAAGGGGCGCGCGCCGGTGCAGGCAACGCTGCGATACACGATTCACGGACCCGTTGTATACGAGGATTCCGTGCGCCATCTCGCGTACGCCGTGCGCGCCGCGTGGCGCGAGCCCGGAAGTGCGCCGTACCTGGCGTCGTTACGGATGGACCAGGCGAAGTCGTGGGACGAGTTTCGCGTGGCGTGCGCGTACTCAAACATCCCGGGCGAAAACATGGTCTGGGCGGGCGCGGACGGGACGATCGGCTGGCAGGCGGTTGGCATCGCGCCGATCCGGCCCAATTGGAGTGGGCTGGTTCCCGTGCCCGGGGACGGGCGGTACGAGTGGAGCGGCTTCGCCACGATCGACCAGAAACCGCACAGCGTGAATCCGGCCCCGGGTTTCATCGCCACGGCGAACAACAATCTCATGCCCCCCGGGTACCCGTATCGCGCCTACCACGGGTGGGCCTGGTCGGACCCGTACCGGTTTGCGCGTATCTCGGAGGTGCTGGGATCGGGGCGTCGATTCAGCGTCGCGGACATGGCCCGGCTCCAGGTGGACTACCTTTCGATTCCGGCGCGTACGCTGGTGCCGATGCTGGCCCCGCTGACGGGCCGCAGCGAAGCGACCGAGCGCGCGCGCCGGTCGCTCCTCGCGTGGAATGACGTGCTCGACCGAGAGTCGGCGGCCGCCGGGCTGTACGAAGCGTGGCAGCGCCGGCTCATCGCGAATGTCGTGGACCTGGTGGTGCCCGCGGAGGCGCGCGAGGACGCGAGGTCGAGCGTGTCGATGAAGTTGCTGATCGACTGGCTGACCGCTCCCGGCGCCGGCTTTGGTCCGTCGCCACTTGCGGGGCGCGACGCCCTGCTGTTACGCAGCCTGGATGAAGCGGTTGGCGAACTGACGCGCATCGCCGGTCCCGACCAGGCCACCTGGACGCTCGGGTCGTTCCATTTCGTGCGGATCGCGCATGCGATGGCGAGCAGCGTGCCGGTCGCGCTCCGTGCGCAATTGAACGTGGGTCCCTGGCCGCGCGGCGGCGATGCGAACACGCCGGGGATGACCGGGGGCGGTCCGAACCAGGGCAGCGGTGCTTCGTTCCGCATCGTGGTGGAAGCGGGGGCGTGGGACAACGCGATCGGCATCAACGCGCCCGGCCAGTCGGGCGACCCCGCGAGCCCGCATTACCGCGATCTGTTCGACCTGTGGAAGGATGATCGCTACTTTCCCGTGATGTATTCGCGCGCCGCCGTCGAGGGCGTGACCGAAATGCGCACGGCGCTCACGCCCGCCAGGCGATAACCCACCACCCGCCGCGTGAAGCGACTCTTCAGCAACCTGACCTTCCGCGTGCTCGTCGCCGTCGCCATCGGCGTCGTGTTCGGCATCGTGGACCCGACGCACGCGAAGGAGATGAAGCTCCTCGGTGACGTCTTCATCCGGCTCGTGAAGATGGTGATCGGGCCGGTGGTGTTCCTGACCATCGTGCTCGGCATCGCGAACATCGCGGACCTGCGCAAGGTGGGCCGCGTGGGCGGGAAGGCCATCCTCTACTTCGAGGTGGTGACGACGTTCGCGCTGGCGATCGGCCTCACCGTGGTGAACATCACGAGGCCCGGAGCGGGGCTCGACGTCAGCACCCTCGCCAAGGGCGACGTGTCGAGCTTCACGGCGCAGGGCGAGGCGATGACGTTCACCGACTTCCTCGTGCACACGGTGCCGGAGAGTGCCATCAAGGCCTTGGCAGACGGCGACATCCTGCAGGTGGTGGTGTTCTCGGTCCTCTTCGGGACGTCGGTGGTGCTGGTGGGATCGCGGGGAAAGCTGATCGTCGAGATGGCCGAGGGAGGGCTCGAAACGATGTTCCGCGTGGTGGACATCGTGATGAAGGTCGCGCCGCTGGGCGCGTTCGGCGCGATGGCCTACACCGTCGGGAACTTCGGCCTCCGGTCGCTGCTGCCGCTGCTCCGGCTGATGGGCGACGTGTACCTGACGATGTTCCTGTTCATTTTCGTCGTGCTGAACCTGATCATGCGGTGGTACGGCTTCAGTCTCTGGCAATACCTGAAGTACATCAAGGAAGAGATCCTCATCGTGCTCGGCACCTCGTCGTCCGAGGCGGCGCTCCCCCTGCTGATGGAGAAGCTGGAGCGGTACGGGGCGTCGCGTCCCGTCGTGGGCCTCGTCGTCCCGACCGGGTATTCGTTCAACCTCGATGGCACGAGCATCTACCTGTCGATGGCGACGATCTTCCTGGCGCAGGTGTACAACGTGCCGCTGTCACTGGGCCAGCAGCTCACCATCCTGGCGGTGCTGATGGTGACGTCGAAGGGAGCCGCCGGGGTGACGGGGTCGGGCTTCATCGTGCTGGCGAGCACATTGTCGGCGATGCGGGTGATTCCGCTCGAGGGGCTCGCGCTGCTGCTCGGCGTGGACCGGTTCATGAGCGAGGCGCGGGCCATCACGAACATCATCGGCAACGGCGCCGCGACGCTGATCATCGCCAGGAGCGAGGGCGCCTTCGACGACGCCAGGCGCGAGGCGGTGACCGGCCCGCGCCCGGGTATGCGGCCGGCGGCGGCGAAGTAGGACCTCCCAGGCGTGCGCCCCGGTGCGGGCGCGCCGGCGCCGGACTCAGGCCACCGGGGGACGATCGTCGGGCGGGACGAAGTTGGAGAGGAAGGCGCGCTCCTGCGGCGTGAGACTCTCCATACCCGACGCGCTGATCTTGTCGAGGATGCGGTTCAACTCGTCGCGATTGACTTCGTGCACGCGCGAGAGGTCCACCTGCTTCCAGCGGGCGAGGCGTCCCGTGTCGGTGCGGGGCACCGTGCGGGCTCGAAAGCGTGCAGCGACGCGCGACGGGTCGATCAGCTTCAGGAACACCCACGCCCCCGCGTAGCCCCCCAGGTGCGCAAAGTCGGCTACGCCCCCCTGCGATCCCTGGAGACCGCTCCAGAGGGCCAGCGCGGTGGTGAGCACCACCAGCCATCGTGCCTCGATGGGGATGATTCCCCAGATGAGGATCTGGTCGCGCGGCCAGAACATCGCGAAGGCGAGCATCACGCCGAACACGGCCGCCGACGCGCCGACGATCGCCGAGGCTGGTGCGAACACAAGCGACACGAGCGCGCCGGCGATTCCGCTCACGAAGTACAGCTGCACGAACCGCCGGGATCCCAGTCGCGTCTCCACTCGCGGCCCGAAGAAGAAGAGCGCGATCATGTTGAAGAGGATGTGCATGAACCCGGCGTGGAGGAACATGTACGTCACGATCGTCCACGGGCGCACGAGGACGTATCGCGGGACGAACACGAACGGGTCGGAGAACGCCGGCATCGCGTACTGCAGGAAGAACACGATGACGTTCGCTGCCAGTAGTCGCCGCACCCACGGCGTCATGGCCGGGCCTCCCGCATCCTACGGCGTCACCGCCGGCGCGCGCGGCAGGTCCAGTTCCTCGAGACCGGGAAGCTTGCGCGTGCGGGTGTACTGGGCGCGCGCCTGGTTAAACTGGTCGATGCGCCGGATCCAGGTTTGCGCGCCGATGTCGTACCGGTTGAGCACGTTGTAGAGCCAATAGGGCCGGTTCTCGGCGCGCCAGCTTCGTTCGTACAGTTCGCGCCCAAGCACGTACCCGTCGCGCAGATCCTGCGTGCGGCTGTTGATCTGCGACGCGATTTCCGTGAGGTCATGCGTGGGGTTTGCGCCGCGGGCCACGGAGTCGAGCGCCGCCCGGTAGTGGTCGGCAATTTCGTCGGCGAGCTGGAACTTCATGCCGATGAAGTCGATGCGACGGGCGCCCATTTCAAGGGCGTCGAGCGCATCGGGCTCGCGGAGGCTGGCCGGGCGTGCCTCGCGCCGCGCCTGCGCGACGAGTACCAGTGCCGACTCCGCGAGGATCCGAACTTCGCGCAGGGCGCCCCGAATTCGCGGCGCAACCGCCTGGCCTTCCGCGCTGAACGGGTCGAGCCAATAGAGCGAGTTTGTCGCGTCGCTCACGCGCGTGGCCGACAACGTGGCGTGGGCCTGGGAGAGCTTGACCTGGGCGGCGCTGACCTTCCCCGTCGGGTCGCCGTGGAACTGGAATCCGTAGCTTGCGGCGAAATCCGGAATCGACGCCTCGCCCTTCTGCCAAGATGCAGCCGCGCCGAAGAGCACGCCGTACCAGACCTGGTTGAAGATGCCCTCGCCGTCGTCATCCCAGTTCGTGTTGAGCATGCCGACGGCGCCGAGCCGCTGGCCGTCGCGCACGAATCCCTGGATGTTGCGCAGGGCCACGTCGTTGTTGGGGTAGACGCGGTTCCAGTTGTTGACGCCCGGCGCGACCCACGTCTCGATGCCGGCGTCCGTGAACGGCCGGATGGACCGGTCGAAGTTGCCGAAGGACCAGTAGTTCCAAGCGACCGCGATCATGTCTTTCGGGAGCGACTTCACGAGTTGGGGGGAACCTTGCGCGATGTCGCCCCAGAACAGGTACTGCTTGCCCGGCTTGCGAATCGCCGCCTCGATGTCCATGAGGAAGTCGATGTACACCGCACCGAGCGAATCGCGTTGCACGCGGTCGCGGGTCTGGCCGAGCCCGAGCTCGAATGTCTCGTCCGCGCCGATGTGCACGAAGCGCGACGGGAACACCGAATCCAGCTCGGCGAACCACTGCTTGATGACCTCGAGTGAGCCCGGCTGTCCCGGGGCGAGGACGTGCCCGTGCGGCGTCTCGGCGAGCTGGCCGTAGATGTCGTACTTGAGCATGTGGTGCAGGTGGCCGAACGCCTCCTGTTCCGGGACGACCTCGATGTGGTACTTCCGCGCGTATGCGACGAGCTCGCGGGCTTCGTCCTGCGTCATGGCCCCGCCCGGCGGAGCCATCAGCGGGTGGGACGCGTACTCGAACGACTGCTCGTAGTAGGGCGAGTACACATTGAGCTTGTACGCCGCGAAGATGCGAATCTGCTTCTTCTGGAACTCCAGGGTCGGCAGCGGACCCCGCGACAGGTCGTCCTGCATCCCGCGCCACCGCATCGCCGGCCAGTCGCGGATTGTGGTGGCGAAGGCGCGCGGCGCGCCGCCGTCGTTGCGCAGCAGCTGGTGGAGGGTCTGGGCGCCGTAGAAGAGTCCCGCGGCCGACGCGGCGACGACGACGGCACGGTCGTCGTTGGTGACGAGCACGTATCCCTCGGCGCGCTGTTCCTCGCCCAGGGTCAGCCCCGCCGCGCGCAACACGCCGGCGCCAACGGCGTTGTCGGCGCGAACGAGCGACACCTGGTACGCGTCGGCGGGGAAGTTGGCGCCGACGGAAGCCCTGAAGCCGCGCTCTCGGAGCGACTCGGCGAGGTCAGCCGCGGCGAACCGGTCGTCAGCCGACCCCGGGGCGTTCACCACGATTGACCGGCGGATGGCCACATAGTTGCCTGCGGCCATCTCGCGCGGGCGCGGGATGAGGTGCGGATCGTCCGTCGCCTGCGCACGCGCGGCCGGCACGTTCCCGAGCGTGGCGATGACGAGGGCGAGGCGGAGCACGCGCATCAGGTGAATGTACAGTGGCTCGCGGGTCGCGTGGGTGCGCGCCGCGGCGTTAGAATCCCTCCACACCCGTGCAGGAGATCGTGTCGTGAAGGGACTGACCGGATTCGCCGCCGCGTGCGCGATGGTCGCGCTCGCCAACTCACCGACTGCAGCGCAGGGGGGCGGCCGGGCCGCCGACGCCGCCGACGACCCGGTGCGCGACCTCGTGGGCCGCCTCGACCTCGAGCGGTACAAGGCGACGATCAAGGGCCTGACACAGTTCGGCGACCGGCGCCAGGGCACCAAGCGGAACCGCGACGCCGTGGACTGGATCGAGGCGCAGCTCCGGAGCTACGGGTGCCAGAACATCGAGCGGATCCGCTACGAGTACGCGGCACCGGCACCGCGCAGCGGCGCGGGAGCCGCCGGGCGTGGCGCCGGAGCGGGCACGGCCGGTCGCGGCGGTGCAGGTGGTGCTGGCGGACGCGGCGGCGGCGCGGGGCAGGGGGCGACCGCTCCCGCCATCCGGATGGGGCAGGGCGGCAGCCGCATCTTCGGGTACACGGCGCGCACCGGCGTGAACAACGATCCGATGGCGCAGAAGGACACCGCGATTCGCGCCATCAACATGGAACCCGCGACCGACGGTCCGCGCGAGGAGGTCATCTGCATGAAGGTGGGCACGAAATTCCCGAACGAGATGTACATCGTAGGCGGGCACATGGACGGCCATGGCTGGGGCCAGGCGGCGAACGACGACGGTTCGGGCTCGGCGATCGTGATGGAACTCGCGCGCATCTTCTCGATGCCCGACGTGCAGACCGAACGCTCCATCAGGTTCGCGCTGTGGAACAACGAGGAGACGGGACTCAACGGCGCGCGCGCCTACGTGGACCAGCGCGGGCCGATGCAGGGCAAGGAAATCCCGGCGGGGTCCGGCAAGTATCCCGAGCCCAAATGGCTGGGCATGATCCAGCACGACATGATGATGTGGGACCACGGGATGCCGCTTCCCGACGGGACTGTGCCAAAGGAGCAGCGCCCCGAGGCCGACGTGAACGTCGAGTTCCAGATTGACTCGAAGATGGCCGACGAGTCGATGAAGCTGGCGTTCTTCTTCCATCGTGCCAACAACAAGTACGCGACCGACTATCCGGCCACGGTCGGCCCGCACATGACGAACACCGATTCGGGGCCATTCCAGGACCTCGTGGCGTCGATCAGCCTCCGCGAGAACGAGCGCGGCGCGCAGATTGGCGGCGGGTGGGATCCCAACTGGCACCAGCCGAGCGACGTGTTCACGACGTACAGTGACAAGGACTTCAAGCTGGGGCTGAACGCCGCGCAAACCACGCTCGGCGCGGTCGGCATGCTGACGGGCGCGACGATCCGGAAGTAGCGCACTGGCACGCGGAGTCCGACGGTGGTCATTACCGAGACGATCCACGCGGCCACGCGGCGCGCGTGGCGCGCGTGGCTCGCGAAGCACCACGCGACCAAGCGCGAGGTGTGGCTCGTCTACTACAAGCAGGGGAGCGGCAAACAGCGGGTGGCGTACAACGACGCCGTGGAAGAGGCCCTCTGCTTCGGATGGATCGACTCGACCGTCAAGACGATCGACATCCACCGGTACGCGCAGCGATTCACCCCGCGCAAGAAAGGCAGCAACTGGTCGGGGCCGAATCTCGACCGCGTGAAGCGCCTGGTTGCGGCCGGCCGCATGACCCCGGCGGGCGCCGCGCACCTGCCGTCGGCGCGCGCCGCAACCGCATTCCGCAAGAAACACGTGCACCGAACGACGGCCCCGACCACCGCTCCACGCGATCTCGCTGCGGCGCTCCGGGCCAACGCAAGAGCCGCTGCCTTCTGGAAGTCGCTCGCCCCCGGGTACCGCCGACTTTACGTCAGGTGGATCACGGAAGCGAAACGCGCGGATACGCGTGCCCGCCGGGTGCCTGCCGCCATCACGCTTCTCGCCCGCGGGCAGAAGCAGCCGATGGCGTAGCGCGCGCCGGCAACTCGCGGGTGACTCGACGCCCGCAATAGCTTTCCGACGTCACCGCATCGCAGGAGTTGCCATGATCCGCATCCGGCTGGGCGCAGTCGCGATTCTGCTCGCCGCGGCGCCGCTCGGCGCGCAATCATTCGACCAGCGGGCGGTGGGCCGGCAGGTTCTCCGGGAGCTGATCGAGACGAACACCACGCCGTCGAAGGGCAACACCACCAGGGCCGCCGAGCTGGTGGCCGCGCACTTTCGCGCGGCAGGCGTGCCGGACGCCGACATCGCGATCGTCGGCCCGGACGACGTGCACAAGAACCTCGTGGTGCGGATCCGCGGCGTCGACGCGGCGCGCAGGCCGATCCTCCTGCTCGCCCACCTCGACGTGGTGGAGGCCGAGCGCTCGGACTGGTCGCTCGATCCGTTCACGCTGACCGAGCGCGACGGATTCTACTACGGGCGCGGTACGCAAGACGTGAAGGGAGGCGCCGTCACGCTCGTCACGGCGCTGCTTCGCATGCGCGCGGAGGGCGTGACGCCAGAGCGCGACCTCGTCCTCGCGCTCACGGCCGGCGAGGAAGGCGGCATGCCGAACGGCGTGGAATGGCTGCTCGCCAACCGCCGTGACCTTATTGACGCCGAGTACTGCGTGAACGCGGACGGTGGCGGTGCGGACTCGGAGAAGGGACGCCCGTTCGCGATGAACATGCAGGCCGCCGAAAAGGTGTACCTCGACGTGACGCTGACCGTTCGCGACCGGGGTGGGCACTCGTCGCTCCCCAGACGCGAGAACGCGATTGCGACGCTCGCCCGGGCAATCACCCGCGTGGCGAACTATCGGTTTCCGGTGCAGTTCAACCCGATTACGCGCGCGTATTTCCAGCGGTCCGCGCCGCTGCATCCCGGAACGGTCGGGGCCGACCTCCGCGCCGCCGCGGCGTCACCTGCGGACGCGGCAGCCATCCGCCGCCTGTCCGACGATCCGTGGTTCAACGCGCTCATGCGGACAACGTGCGTCCCCACGATGCTGTCGGGCGGCCACGCGCCCAACGCCCTGCCGCAGACCGCGCGGGCCAACGTGAACTGTCGGCGGCTTCCCGGCGTGTCGTCCGACAGCGTGCTGCGCACGCTGCGCCGGGTGATCGCCGACACGGCGGTCGTGCTCACCGTGGAGACCGACTCGCCCCAGAGCCCGCCCTCACCGATGCGACCCGACATCGAGGCGGCAGTTCGCGCCGCGAGCACGGCGGTGGGCCCGAACCTCCCGCTCATTCCGACCATGGAGACGGGCGCGACGGACGGGCTGTACCTCCGCAACGCGGGAATTCCCGTGTACGGCCTGAGCGGGATCGCCATCGACACCGACGATGTGCGGTCGCACGGCCGGGACGAGCGCGTGAACGTCGGCGCGTTCGAGCGTGGACAGGAGTTCGCGTACCGGCTCGTTCGCAACCTCGCGGCGCCGGTGCGCCCCTGATGGCCACGCGCGATTCGATCACCGTGGGCGTGGCGCAGGTGGCGCCGGTGTGGCTCGACCGCGACCGGACGATCGCCAAGGTGACGCGGTGGATCGCAAGGGCTGCCGACCGCGGGTGCCGGCTCGTGGCGTTCGGCGAGGCGCTGGTGCCGGGCTATCCGTGGTGGATCGAGCACACGGAGGGCGCCCGGTTCAACTCGGCATTCCAGAAGGGGCTGTATGCGCACTACCTCGAGCAGGCCGTGAACCTGGACGCGGGGCACCTCGACGCGATCCGCATGGTGGCACGGAGGCGGCGCATCACGGTCGTGCTGGGGACGATCGAGCGGCCGCGCGACCGCGGCGGCCACAGCGCGTACTGCTCGCTCGTGACGATCGATGCGGCCGGCGACATCGTGAACGTCCACCGGAAACTGATGCCCACGTACGAGGAGCGCCTCGCGTGGGCCACCGGTGACGGGCATGGCCTGCGCACGCATCCGGTGGGACCCTTCACGCTCGGCACGCTGAACTGCTGGGAGAACTGGATGCCGCTGGTGCGGGCGGCGCTATATGCCCAGGGCGAGGACCTGCATGTCGCCGCGTGGCCCGGCAACGACTACAACACCCGCGACGTCACGCGATACGCCGCGCGCGAGGGCCGGAGCTACGTGCTCGCCGCGTCGTCGCTGATGCGGCGCCGCGACATCCCGGACTCCGTGCCGCACGCCGCCACGCTGCGAAAACGCCTGCCGGACGTGATGGGCAACGGCGGGTCGTGCATTGCCGGGCCGGACGGCGAGTGGATCGTCGAGCCCGTGGTTGCGCGCGAGACCCTCATCGTGCGCGCGATCGCGCACCACCGCGTGCGCGAAGAACGCCAGAACTTCGACGCGGCCGGCCACTATGGGCGTCCCGATGTCACCCAACTGACGGTGGACCGCCGTCGGCAAGGCACTGTGCGCACGATCGACTGACCACGAACGTTTGACGCCAAGGGGTTCAGGTCCGAGATTCGAATCGACTCCTCACTCGCACGCCGAGGGCACCATGGCACGCAAGAAGGTCACCCGCCGGGAGTTCGTCGCCGAGTCCGGCGCCATCGCCGCGAGCGCGGCATTCGCGGCGAGGGGATTCCCGATGATCGTCCCGCGGCACGTCCTTGGCGGACCCGGGTACCGGGCCCCCAGCGACACCGTCAACTTCGCCGTTGCCGGGTTCGGCGGGATGGGCTCGGGCAACGCCCAGGAGCTCGTGAAGACCGAGAACCTCGTTGCGGTATGCGACGTGGACATGGCCTTCTCCAAGACCAACGTGGACGGCAAGCTGCGGCCGAATCGCGAGGGGGTGGTGCGCCCTGAAGCGACGAAGCTGAACGAACAGTTCGAGAAGGCGGCCAAGTACGCCGACTTCCGCGAGATGCTCGAGAAGGAGAAGGGGATCGACGGGGTCGTGGTCGCCACGCCGGACCACGCGCACGCCGTGATCGCCAAGGCGGCGATGGACCTGGGCAAGCACGTGTACGTGCAGAAGCCGCTGACGTGGAGCGTGCACGAGGCCCGGGCCCTGCGCGCCGCGGCCATCGCGAACCCCAAGATCATCACCCAGATGGGGAACCAGGGGCACTCGAGCGAAGGCGCGCGACAGATCAACGAATGGATCGCGGCCGGGGTGATCGGGCCCGTGCGCGAGGTGCACGTGTGGACGAACCGCCCCGTGGGCTACTGGCCGCAGGGCGTGCCGCGCCCCAACCCGAACGCGCTCAGCGGGCCGAACGCCCCGCGCTTCGGCAACGGGTGGAGCCTTGGTCGCATCAACACGACGATCGCCGCCGAGATGGGGGCGAATGCCGCGGCGATGCCCGACGGCCTTCGCTGGGACCTGTACCTCGGGCCCGTGGCCGAGGACATCGCGTACCACCCCATCTACCACCCGTTCAACTGGCGCGGGTGGCTCGACTTCGGGATGGGCGCGCTGGGCGACATGGGTGCGCACCTGATCGACCACCCGTTCTGGGCGCTCGATCTCGGCCTGCCGACCAGCATCGAGGCGACGAGCACGGCATTCGGCATGGCCACGCTGCCGCCACTGGACCCGAACGCGGCACCCAACACGTCGGCTGGCCGCCCGCGCCAGGTGCCGGCGTCATATCCGCTCGCGACGAACGTGCACTACCAGTTTGCCGCCCGCGGCAACCTGCCGCCGGTCAAGCTCTACTGGTTCGACGGTGGTCTCTATCCGCCGCGCCCCGACCTTCTCCCGGACACGGAGATCCTGAAGGGCGAAGGGGGCGTGATCTTCTACGGCGAGAAGGGCATCCTCATCAACGACACCTACGGTGCGAACCCGCGGTGCTATCCCGAGACGGCTCAGGCCGCCGCCAACGCCGTGCCCAAGTCGATGCCGCGCATCGACTGGAGCCACGAGCTCAACTGGGCGAAGGCGATCCGGGGCGAGGCGAAAGCCAGCTCGCCCTTCGAGTACTCGGCCCGGCTCACCGAAACGATGCTGCTCGGCGTCGCCGCGCTGCGTGCCGGCCAGGGCCGGAAGGTCTACTACGACGGCGAGAAGGGAGAGTTCACCAACGCGCCCGAGGCGAACCAGTACCTGACGCGCGCATACCGGAACGGGTGGGGAATGTAGGAAGTAGACGGTAGACAGAGGTGGCTTCTCTCTACTGTCTACGGTCTACTGTCTACTTGCAGTACCCAAAGACGTCCCAGTAGGAGCGGATGCGGCCCTGCTCGAAGCCCTTGAGGTGTGCCTGGACGGGGCAAAGCAGCTCATTCTGGCGACTGTTGGGGCTCTGTTGCCGGTTGTAGCCCTGTGATGCCGACCGGATGAAGACGGTGGTCGAGTCGATCGGCAGCGCGGCGACGTTCTCGTAATACTTGCGCCAGTTGTCGGGGTCCTGAAACAGGTACTGCTCGACATTCGAGACGTAAATCGCCTGGATCACGCCCCCGTGGTCGCGCACATACTTGCCGAACGACCGCAAGGCCCGGGAGCCGGCGAAGTCGCCCGTGAACGGGATGATGACGTTGCGGAGCTGCATGTCGCGGATGGTGGCGTACGCGTCGTCGCTCGCGAGATAGGAGCGGTGAACACCGAGTGAGTCGGTCTCGGTCATGAGGTCGGCGTAGTTCGGCATGCCCATGCGTCCGTAGCCGAACCCACCGCGTCCACCGCCCATGTTGTAGCGCAGCCGCGGCCCGGCCCCGGCGAACGACTCGAAGACATACGTGATGTAGTCGAGGTCCTCCGCGCTCAGCGGGAATCCGTGGATCCTGGTCAGCCGCTCCTTCACCTGGGCGAGCACGCTGCGGGCATACGCCGTGTCGAGCGGGCTTGCCGAGACGGCCGCCATCAGCTCTTCGATGCCCGGGGACGCCGATACACCGTCCGGGCGCCGGCGGCCGAACAGGCGGAATGCAAAGTCCACGCGGTTGTCAGAGGCCTCGAACAGCGACTTGTACATCAGGTGCTCGAGCAGGTTGCCGCGTCGGATGTCGATGATGAACGCGACCTTGGGTTTCAGCGCCGCGATGAACGTGAAGTTCTGCTCCGGCGCGACGCCGAGGTACACGCCATCGGGCCTCGTCATCTTCCGGAGTGACGGCACCACCCACTGGAACGACGTCTCGTTCGAAAGGAGGTTGTCGGAACGGAAATAGCCGTTGGGTTCGGACATCTCGGTCGACAGCCGCCAGAACGTCGTGTCGGCATATCGCTCCGGGAGAGTCGGCTGGGCTCCGCTCGCGGAGCCGCAGCCGAGCGCAACGGCGCAGGCGAGCGGGAGCCACAGCGAGCGGCGCGGTGCAATCTTCGGCATCATTAGCAGGTCTCCCGCCGCTCCAGGCATTCCGCGGCACAACGTGCGTCAACTATGCCTCATTTCCGGCCGTTCCGAAACCCGGGCACGTGGCTTGTCGCCACCACGCTGGCATGGGCCACGCCGGCGGGCGCGCAGCGGTCACGGATGGCACCGACGCCCGGCGCAACGAATCCAGTTCCGCGAGCGTCCGCCGCCCAGGGTGGGGTCGGCATCGAGTTGCGCGCCGGGATGGTGATCACGCACTCCGTGCGGGTGGCGCGGGGCACGTACCGCCTGCCGGCCGGCGTCCCCAACGATTCGGGCGTGATCGTCATCCGCGGGAACGACATCACCGTGGATTTCGGCGGCGCGGTCCTCGAGGGCATGCCGGCCGAGGCGGCCCCCGATATCGCGTCCGGCGTTGCGATCCGGATCGACGGCGGGCGGAACGTCCGGATCGTCAACGCGCGGATCCGCGGGTACAAGATCGGGATCCTCGCGCGCGGAACGGAGCACCTCGTCATCGAGCGCGTAGACGCGAGCAACAACTGGAAGCCACGGCTGTTTTCCCTGGTGGAGCACGAGAGCCTCGTGGACTGGCTGTCGTTCCACCACAATGAGAATGCCGAGTGGATGAGATTCGGCGCGGCGTTCTACCTCGAGGCCGTGCGCGGCGGCGAAGTGCGGGCCAGCCGCGCGGAGCAGGGAATGAACGCGCTGCTGCTGGTGCATACGACGGGCGTTGCCGTGGCGGACAACGACTTTTCGTTCAACTCCGGCCTCGGCATCGGATTGTACCGGTCGAGCGGCAACACGATCGTGCGCAACCGTGTGGACTTCGACGTCCGCGGGTACAGCCACGGGTTCTACCGCCGCGGGCAGGACTCGGCGGGCATCCTGCTGTACGAGCAGAGCAGCGACAACGTGATCGCGTACAACAGTGCGACGCACGGCGGCGACGGGTTCTTTCTCTGGGCCGGGCAGTCCACGATGGACGCGGGGCAGGGCGGGGCGAACGACAACTGGCTCGTCGCGAACGATTTCAGCTGGGCGCCGGCCAACGGGATCGAGGCGACGTTCAGCCGCAACGCCTTCGTGGGCAACCGGCTCGAAGGCAACGACTACGGGATCTGGGGCGGGTACTCCTACTCGTCGCGAGCGATCGGGAACTGCTTCCTCCGCAATCGCGTCGGGCTGGCGATCGAGCACGGGCAGGACAACACCATCGTGCGAAACGCGTTCATCGGCGACACGACCGCCATCAGCCTCTGGGCCAACCCGATCGAGCCGTCGGACTGGGGATACCCGAAGGCGCGCGACACCCGGAGCCGCGAGTATCGCATCGCCGGCAACTCTTTCGTGCGACACCGGGTGGCGCTGCGGGCGGCGAACACCGCCGGCATCGCGTTCGTCGACAACGCCATCGTCGGCGTCGATTCGGTGGCGGTGCTCCGCGACACGTCGGGCTATCGAGGCCCGCGCAACTCCGGCGCGGCCGGTGCGTCGACCGGCGTCGTCGCGCGCGGCGCCGCCAACGGAGCGTGCCCGGCGCGTCTCGCGGTGGACAGCGTGCCGCCGACCATCCGGACGCGAATTGCAGCGGCGGGTGCGGGACGGGGCACGTCCGGACCCAGGTCCGCGATGACGATCCCGGCGCAGCCCCTCGCACGGCGCGACCGGTCTGCGATCGTCGTTGACGAGTGGGGGCCGTACGACTGGAAGTCGCCGAAGCTCTGGCCGATCGACAGTGTGCGCGCGGTGCCGCTGCGCCTTCGGGTGCTTGGTCCCGCCGGGCGATGGCGGCTGGTGTCACGGCGCGGCGTCGCGTCCGTTTCGCGGGACGTGGGAGCGGTGGGCGACACGATTCTTGTGACCCCAATGGCCGACTCGGCCGGAGACTGGGCGCTGGAACTGGAATACACGGGCGGCGCGACGCGAAGCCCACGCGGCACCGGGTTTGGCGCCGGGGCACGGTACCGCTTCGGGTACGAGCGGTTCGAGCCGCCCCAGCGGTGGGACGTTCAGTTCCACGCGTGGCCGGAATCCGCGTCGGCTGATTCGTCGGGCGCCGCCGCCACTCGGGCACTGGCCACGCCGCCACTGGCCAGCCGCACCCTGCCGCGCCTCGACCTGTTCTGGTACCGCCCGACGATGCCAGAACTGCCCCAGGCCCGATGGGCACTCGAAGCCGCGGGGGCGGTGGACCTTCCGGCCGGCATGTACACCATCCGGACGATCAGCGACGACGGTATCCGCGTCTGGGTGGATGGCGCGCTGGTCATCGACCGATGGACGCACCACGAGTCCACCGTGGACCACGCGGCGCTGGCGGGTGGCCGGCATCGCATCCGTGTGCAATACTATCAGGATGACGGCTGGGCGGAGTTGCGGGTCGACATCGTCCGCGGGACGGAGCGCTCGACGGGATCGCCGGGGCCGCACTGACGTCCAGCGACGGTCCTTTATAGTTTAGTACTGAGATGCCAACGAAACCTTCGCGCAGCCGCAAGGCCTCCGCGCCACCGCGGGGCGAGGCCCCGCGCGCGTCCGTGCGCGGCGCCGTCGATCCCGGAGTCGCGGCGACGCCGGCGGATCCCGCCACGGCGGCGGCGCTGAAGCTCTGGGTCACGCTCGCGCGTGCCTATCAGGCGTCGGCGGAGCTGTCCCGCCTGGACATTCATCGGCACGGCCTGTCTCCAGCGGAGTTCGCGGTGCTGGAGGCGCTGTACAGCAAGGGGCCGATGTTGCTGGGAGAGGTGCAGCGCAAGGCGCTCGTTTCGAGCGGGGGCACCACGTTCCTCGTGGACCGGCTGGTGAGGCGTGGCCTGGTGGAACGCCGCGCGTGCGCGACCGACCGGCGCGCCCGCTACGCGGCCCTGACCCACGCGGGGGCGGCGCTGATGCGTGACATCTTCCCGGCGCACGCGGCGGCGATGCGCGACGCGATGTCGGGGCTCTCAACGGCCGACCAGAAGGCGGCCACGGCGTTGCTGCGCCGGCTCGGACTTGCCGCGGCGGCCCGCGCGGCGGCGGACCCAACGTGCCGGGAGGGCATCGGAGGGGATTGACAGCGGGTCCGGCTGACCATATATCTCAGTACTAAGAAGTATATTAATAAACCATCTCCCGGGAGATACCAGCCATGCAATGGACGCTCGATACGACCCATTCCGACGTTGAATTCGCGGTCAAGCACCTCATGATTTCGACCGTCAAGGGACGCTTCAGGACCTTCTCGGGGTCCGGCACGACCGATGCGGCTGGCAAGCTGCAGGCCGTCCGGATGGAGATCGACACCGCCAGCGTGGACTCCAACGTCGCGCAGCGCGATGACCACCTCCGCTCGGCGGACTTCTTCGACGTGGAGCGCCATCCCTCCATGGTGTTCGAGTCCACGCGCGTCACGCAGTCCGGCGCTGACGTGACGGTGGAGGGAACGCTGACGATCCGCGGTGTCGCAAAGCCCGTAACGCTCGTGGGCGAGTACACGGCGCCGATGAAGGACCCTTGGGGCAAGCGGCGTGCGGCGCTCGCGGTTTCGGGCAAGATCAATCGCAAGGACTGGGGTCTGGCCTGGAACGTCGCCCTCGAGGCAGGCGGCGTGATGGTGAGCGAGGAAGTGAAGTTGCGCGTCGAAGCGCAGGCAGTGGTTGCGGACGAGGCCGGCGCCCAGGCGGCCGACGCCGAACTGGCGGCGGCAGGGGCGTAACCGACGTGCGAAGGCGCGAGGGTCGGCGCATGCCGGCTCCCGCGCCACCGTCGTGCTGGCGAACGCCACGCGGGGGTCATAGGTTCGCGGCTGGACCCCACCACCGGAGACCTCGATGTTCCGTCGCTGTGCGCCGCTGCTAGCCGCGTTACTTCCCGTCGTTGCCGCCGCCCAGACACGCGGGGTCACCCACGGCGTACGCCCCGTCCGCCTCGTGATTCGGAGCGCGACGATGGTGGACGGCAACGGCACGCCGGCACGAGGCCCCGTGGACATCGTCGTCGAGGGGAACCGCATCGTGCAGATCGTGCCGCTCGACCCGGTGGCCCTGCGCCGCGGTGAGGCCCGGCGGCCGGCGGGCGATGCCCAGATCGACGCGACCGGGAAGTACGTGCTGCCGGGGCTCATCAACGCGCACACGCACATGCAGAGCAACCGGTCCGGCGAATCGCTCGGCGGGTTCGACTACTACATGAAGCTGCAGCTCGCCAACGGCATCACGACGGTTCGCGAAGTCGGAGCGGAGAGCAACGCGGGCAGCATCGAACTCCGCGAAAAGTCGGCGCGCGGCGAGATCGTGGCACCGCGCATCCTGGTGTACCCGCAGTTCTGGGCGGAGAACGGGCGGAACGTGAAGACGCCGGAGGATGCCCGGGCCCATATCCGCGAACTGAAGGCGCTGGGCGCGGACGGCGTGAAGTTCGCCGGCATCGACCGCGACCTCATGCAGGCGGCGTACGACGAGGCGCACAAGCTGGGCCTGCCCACGGCGCACCACATCGGCGTCGAGGAGACGAATGCGTGGGACGACGTGCACTTCGGCGGCCGGTCCATCGAGCACTGGTATGGCATTCCCGACGCCGCGATCGCGGACCTGCGCCAGCATTTCCCCAGCGAGTACAACTACCTCAACGAGACGGACCGATTCCGGTGGGCGGGACGCCTCTGGCGCGAGGCCGACCCGAGGATCCTCGATTCCCTCC
>JAYEKC010000210.1:0-3574 GCA_034716715.1 Gemmatimonadota bacterium
AGAGTACACCGGCGCGCGCGGCGGGCTGGAAGGCGGTTGTGTGACTCCCGCGGCCAGTTGGGCCGCAAGAAGGAGGGGCGTGAGCAATGGTGTGGCGGTTGCGGGGAACCCTATAATGTCGCACGGGGAATGGCTCGATCACACCCCGGTGCAGCCATTCGACCGCTCAAGGAGGCCAGATGCACGACCCCAATTCCCTTACGCGCCGCGAGTTCGGAAGGTTGGTCGCTGGCGCGGCCGCCGCGCCCGCGCTTGCGCCCGCGCTTGCGCCCGCGCTTGCGCCCGCGCTTGCGGCCGCGCTCACGCCTTTCGGCGCGGCACGGCCCGGGCTGGGCGGCACGCGGGCGCCTGGTTCGCGGCCGGCGTCGGGCCCGTGGCCGGAATACGAGCGCGTGATCGTGCTCGATTTCCTCGCGAGTCCCGGCCCGTTCAACACGCCCGTGCGCATCGAGGAACTCACCGACGCGATGGTCCGCAACGCGGCCACGTCGGGCATCACGGCGGTGAACCTCACGATCGGCGGCGCCGATCCCGAGGCCGTGTTCAAGGACATGGCGCGCTGGGAGGACGACCTGCGGCGCCACCCAGGCATGCTGATGGGCATCCGGAGCGTCGCGGACCTGCGGATGGCGAAGGCGCAGAGGAAGTTCGGCCTCATCTACGGCTTCCAGGACACGGTCGCGATCGGCGACGACCTCTCGCGCGTGGCGCTGTACCACACGTTCGGCGTGCGCATCATCCAGCTCACGTACAACGTGCACAACCTCGTGGGCGACGGGTGCCTCGTGCCCGTGGACAACGGGCTCACGCCCTTCGGCCGCGACCTCGTGGCCGAGCTGAACGCGCGCCGCGTCATCGTGGACACCGGGCACACGGGCATCCGCACCACGGAGGAGGCGATCGCCGCGTCGAAGGTGCCCATCGCGATCAGCCACTCGGGCTGCCGCGCGGTCGCGAACCGGCCGCGCAGCAAGCCCGACGAGACGCTGCGGAAGCTCGCCGACCGGGGCGGCGTGATCGGCATCTACCTCATGCCGTTCCTCACGATGGGCCCCGCCCCCACCAGCGAGGACCTCATCCGGCACATCGAGCACGCGGTGAACGTGGCGGGCGAGGATCACGTGGGCATCGGGAGCGACCTCTCCGTGACGCCGCACGTGGTGGACGCCGAGTACATGCGCGTGCACCGCACGTTCGTGGAGGGCCGCATCAAGGCCGGGATCGCCGCGCCGGGCGAGGACCCCGAGGTTCCGATGTTCGTCACGGACCTCAACGCGCCGCGCCGGATGGAGCTCATCGCCGACAAGCTCGCGGCGCGCGGGCATTCGTCGGGCCGGATCGAGAAGATCATCGGCGGGAACTTCCTGCGCCTGTGCCAGGAGGTCTGGGGCGCGTAGGCGGCGTGTGCAAGGTTCCGCGGCGCCGGCGTCTCCTCTGGTGCCAGGCGGGACGGTCCCGCCCGCCACCGACCTCGAGGAGACGCACCATGCACCGCACCCGTCGCCGCACCGCCTTCCCCCAGCCTCGCCTCACCGTCGCTCCGGCGGCCGCGCCGCCGGTCGTCGCCCTGGCCCTGGCCGTCGCCCTGACGGTCGCGCTGGCCAGCGTGCTGGCCGCGACGCCGGCCGCCGCCCAGCCGCTCGTGCCCGCGGGCAACGTCAGCGCGTCGGGAACGGCATCCATCACCGTCGAGCCCGACCTCGCGCTGGTCACGATCCAGTACTCGGCGTCGGGGCGCACGCCCGCCATTGCCGGCCGCGCCGCCGCGCGGCGCGCGAACGCGATTCGCGCCGCCATCATCGCCCTCGGCGTTCCGGCCGACTCGCCGCCCACGACGGGCTCCAGCGGCTGGTGGTGGGGCAGCTGGGGCAACCGCTCCAACATCCAGGTCACGAACAGCATGCGCGACACGGCGTACGTGACGAACGACGCCTTCGTCGTGCGCCTGCACGACCTCTCGCTCGTGGGGCGGGTGATCGACACGGCGCTCACCGAGGGGGCGCAGACCATCTCGAACGTCGAGTTCCAGGCCACGAACACGCGCGACGCGCAGCTCGAGGCCATCCGGCAGGCCACCCGCGAGGCACGCGGGCGGGCCGCGGCGGTGGCGGAGGCGTCGGGCCTGGCACTGGGCCGCGTGCTCAACATGAGCGTGAACGCGCCGCCCCGGCTGCTCTCGATGGCCAGGACGATGAACGAGGGGCTCATGGACGCACGGATCGCTGGCGCCGCCACGACGGTCGTGGCGCCGGAACTCAAGGTGGACGTGTCCGTGAACGGCAGCTGGGAGATGGTCGTGGGTCGCCCGTAGCGCGGGGCCCGAGGCGCACGGCGCCGCGGGCCACGCGGCGCCGTGCGCGCCCTGCGCCGCGGTCAACGCCAAGCCCTGTCGCCGCGTTGAGGGGGAGGCGTATCTATGGATGTTGGCCTTCCCCCTCCCGGAGCACCGGATGTCCGTTCGCCCCACTGCCGCTGCCCTCGCCGCGGCGGCCCTCGTCGTCGTCGCCCGGCCCACCGCGGCGCAATCCAACGCGGCCGGAGCCGGCTGGGATCCGCAGGAGATCCTGAAGGCCGAGACGTACGTGAAGCCGCCCGAGAACATCGTGCGGATGGTGATGGCACCGCGCGTGGACATCTCGTTCGCCAACCCGAGCCCCGACCGGAGCTGGTTCATCCGGATGACGGGCCCGACGCGCGGCGACATCAAGGCCTACGGCAAGGGCCACATCTACCTTGGCGGCCTCGAGGTGGACACCATGGCGAGCCGCTCGCGCGAGCTCACGCAGAGCACCACGGTCGCCCTCACGCTGGTCAATCCGCGCACGGGCGCGCAGAAGGCGATCGAGGCGCCGAAGGGCGCCACGCTGTCGGCACCCACGTGGTCGCCCGACGGCAAGCAGGTGGCGTTCATCGCCAACTTCAACACGGGGTCGTACCCGTACGTGGCCGACGTGGCCACGGGCAAGGCGGCGCAGGCGACGAAGACGCCGCTGCTCGCGACGTTCGTCACGGGCGTGGAGTTCACGGCCGACGGCAAGTCGCTGGTGGTGGTGCTCCAGCCCGAAGGACGCGGGCCGGCGCCCACCCACGGCCCCGACGGGATCGAGGACGGCCCGCAGGTGCGGCTCACGAACTCCGTCGCCAAGCCGCATCCGGTGTACGCCACGCTGCTGCAGGACCCGCACGACAAGGCGCAGCTCACGTACTACACCACGGGCCAGCTGGCGCTCGTGGACCTGAAGACGAAGGCCGTGAGGAAGGTCGGCGCGCCGCGGATGATCCGCGTGGTGGACGCGTCGGCCGACGCGCAGTACTTCACGGTCACGCAGATGACCGAGCCGTTCTCCTACCTGGTCCCGACGAACAGCTTCGGCACGGTGCGTGAGCTGTGGGACGCCAACGGCCGCGTGATCGCGACGCTCGAGACGAACCCGCTGCGCGAGGGCGGCCGGGGCGGCGGTGGCGACGACCCGCCGGCGTTCGGCCGTGGCGGCGGGGGCAGCGCGAGCGACACGGGCAAGCGGAGCATCCGCTGGAACCCGGCGGGTCCGGGGCTCGTGTACCTGCAGTCGGT
>JAYEKC010000211.1:0-3573 GCA_034716715.1 Gemmatimonadota bacterium
GCGACCGGCCTCCCCTCGGTGCTCGACAACGACGCCAACTGCGCCACCCTCGCCGAGTGGTGGGTCGGGGCCGCGAAGGGCGCCAGCACGGTGGTGGGGATGACGATCGGCACCGGCATCGGCGGCGGCATCATCGTGGACGGCCGGTTGCTGCACGGCGCGAGCGACGTCGCCGGCGAGATCGGGCACACCACCATCGAAACGTCGGGGCGCCGCTGCAAGTGCGGGAACTACGGCTGCCTCGAGGCGTATGCCTCGGGCCCAGCCATCGCTGACCGGGCCCGCGAGGCGCTCGACGGGAACGGGGCCTCGACCCTGCGGACGATGAACGGAGGCGACCTGTCCGCCCTCACGGCCGAGCACGTGTACAACGCGGCCCGCGACGGCGACGAGGTGGCGAAAGAAGTCGTGCGCGACACGGCGCGCTACCTCGGCACGGGCGTCGCCAACCTCCTGAACATCGTGAATCCGGAGGTCGTGGTGCTGGCGGGCGGCGTGACCGAGGCCGGCGAGCTGATTCTCGCGCCGCTGCGGGCCGAGGTGCGCAAGCGGGCGTTCCGCCCGGCGGTGGAAGGGGTACGCATCGTGCCGGGGATGCTCGGCAACCGCGCCGGGGCCGTGGGGGCCGCCGCCGCGTTCCTGGCCGAACACCCCGCGTAGGTCGGCCCGCCCGTGGCGCGTCGACGCGTCGGGGTCATCGGGAGCTTCGTCTGGGACGTGATCCACGGCCGCGACACGGCCGCGGCGCGGCGCGCGCCAATCGAGGAGTGGGGCGGGATCACGTACTCCCTCTCGGCGTTCGACGCGGCCCTTGGCCCCGACTGGGAGTTCGTGCCGATCGTGAAGGTGGGGGAAGACCTCGCCGACCGCGCCCGGGAGTACCTGCGGACGCTGCGGCGCATCGCGCCGGACGCGGCGCCCGTGGTCGTGCCCTACCCGAACAACCGGGTGACGCTCGTGTACCGCGACGCCGAGCGGCGCACCGAGACGCTGAGCGGAGGCGTTCCAGGATGGACGTGGACAGGCCTGGCGCCGCTGCTGCATGGCCTGGACGCCCTCTACGTGAACCTGATGAGCGGCTGGGAGCTGGACCTCGACACGTTCCGGCTGCTCCGCCAGCGTTTCCGGGGCCCCATCTACTGCGACTTGCACTCGCTCTCGCTCGACCATCGCGAAGGCGGCGTGCGGTCGTTGCAGCCCGTGCCGAATGCCGCCGAATGGTTCCGGTGCATGGACTTCGTGCAGATGAACGAGGACGAGATGGCGATGATGGCGCACGACCCCATGGCACTCTCGGCGATGGCGCTGGGCGCCGGCGTGAGCGTCGTAACGGTCACGCTCGGCGCGCGGGGCGCCGTGTACTTCGCGGCGGCCGGGTTCGAGCGGATTGCCGACTTGCGCCGAGGAGCGGCCGGCGCGATCACCGCAAGCGGCGGCGCGGTGCGCACCGCGCTCGTGCCGGGAGCACCGGCGCGGGTTTCGCAAGGGGGCGATCCCACCGGATGCGGCGACGTGTGGGGCGCCACGTTCTTTTCGCGACTGCTCAATGATGATATTATGACCGACGCGTTACACGCGGCGATGCGCGCCGCGGCGCGGAACGTCGAGCACCGGGGAGCTTCCGGCCTCGCGCACCATCTTCGGGGAGAGCTGAGTTTCTCGTGACCGCCGTGATCACCGTGCCGTCGTCGCTGGACGACCAGTCGTTCGAGCAGGTGCTCGATCAACTGGCGACCCAGCCGGAGGACGCCAAGGTGATCGTGGACGCGCGGCACTGCACCTTCGCCTCCCCGTACGGCCTCACGGCGCTGCTGACCTTGGCGCAAACGCGCGCGGTGAAGCCGACCTTCCTTCCGCCGGACGACCAGGACAAGTCGTCGTACTGGGTGCGGGCGGGGTTCTTCCGGTACGCCGAGGAACTCTACGACATCCAGGGCACCGTGCCCCGGGCCCGTACACCCCGCGAGAGCGACGTGCTGCTCGAGATGACGCCGGTCGTGAAGAGCGACGACGTCCATACCGTGGTCGAGCGCATCAAGGACAAGGCCACCCAGATCCTCACCAACAAGCTGCACCTGATTTCCCGGGCGACGATGGGGTTCACGATGACCCTGTCGGAGGCGTGCCAGAACATCGTCGAGCACGCGGGCCGGGGCGGGTGGGTGATGGTGCAGGTGTACACGTATCGGAAGCGGCTCGGCGGTCGTCTAGCAGTTGTCATCGCGGTGTGTGACGCCGGCGTGGGCTTCCGCCGATCCCTCGAGTCCAGCCCGCGCCGTCCGCTCACGGACCGGTGGGACGACGGTTTCGCGCTCGAGACCGCCGTCATCAACGGCGTCAGCCGGTACGCGGAGGCCGGTCGCGGCCAGGGACTGAAGGGGATCAGGGGGTACGTGCACCGATGGGACGGCAAGCTGTCCGTGCGAAGCGGGACGGCCCGCATCGCTCTCGTGCCGGCGTGGGACGACGACGTCCCGCGCCGCGGCAACCTGGCCCCGTTCCCCGGCGCCCAGTTGCAGATCACCATCCCGGAGAAGGCCGCGTGATGCGCATCGACATCGGGTCGGTGCTGCGGCATTCGGCGAACCTGCCCTATGCCGACCTGGTGACCCGCTCGACGGGGGCCGCCGTGCGCCGCTGCATCGAGGCGGAGATCGCCGCCGCACAGGACGGCGACGTGGTGACGCTCGACTTCACCCACATCGGGATGATGGACTACTCCTGCGCCGACGAGGTGGTGGCCAAGCTGCTACTCGACCTGGCCCGGCGCGGGGCACAGCCCTCGTCGCTGGTGTTCCACGGCATCACCGACGCCCACCTCGAGGCCATCGAGGACGTGCTGCTGCACCACGGCCTCGCGCTGGTGGTGCACTTCGCCGACGGAGCCGCCCGCCTCGTGGGGGCCGTGAGCGAGGAGGAGCGCCTCATGTGGCAGCTCATCCACGCCCGCGGCCCGGCGCTGGTGGAGGACGTGGCGCGCGAGATGGCGCGGGAGGCGGCGGAGGTGCTCGTCGTGCTCCAGGCCCTCCACGACCGCCGGCTGCTCCGGCGCGACGGCCCCACCTTCGCCCCGATCGGCGTGGTGGCGTGATGGCGGAGCTGTACAACCCGCCATTGCAGGTCGTGGGATTCATCGCAACGAAACGGGGGGACGCCGAGCGCGGCCCGCAGGTCCTCCTGCAGGCGTGGGAGGCCCACCTCCGTGGCGTCGCCGACGGCGAGATGGTGTGGGTGTACGGCCCCCGGCGCCACGACCTGGCGGTGGTCCGGGTGGATGAGTCGGTCCCCCGAGGGGGGGTCGTGGCCCGTGACATCGCCGGCCTCGCCGTGTCGGAGATCGTCCGCCTCGTGCGCGTGAGCGCCGACCGCGACATCATTAGGGAAATGCCCGGACCGAAACCCCGAAGGCGCAAATGACACGCAAGAAGCTCGCCCCGGCCACGGTCGCCATCCATGGCGGCGAAGGCCCCCGACACGCCGGCGACCCCGTGGCGCCGCCGCTCGTGCAGTCCGTGAACTTCGTGCAGGAAGTCGGCACCGAGGCCGGCCTCCTGTACACGCGCTACGGCAACA
>JAYEKC010000212.1:0-3568 GCA_034716715.1 Gemmatimonadota bacterium
CTCGGCCGGGCACGAGGCCGGCGATCGCCTGCTGAAGGAAGTCGCTGACCGGCTGCTGTCGGCCGTGCGCCCGACGGACCTCGTGGCGCGGCTCGGGGGCGACGAGTTCGTGCTCCTGCTCCCGGAGCTCAAGCCCGACGACGCCGCCACGGCGCTCGAGCGGGTGCGCACGGCCGTGACCGCGGTGCTCGCGCCGTCCGGCGCGCCGATCACGGCGAGCATCGGCGCGGCGGGCTTTGCCAACCCGCCCGACCATCTCGAGGGCATGATCGCGCGGGCCGACGAGGTGCTCTACCGCGCCAAGGGCGACGGGCGAAACCGGGCGCGATTCGAGATGGCGGACCCGGGCTAGCCGCCGCGGGCGCACCAGGCGGGGCGGCCGCGAGGCGCCCGGCCCCACGTCGCGCGGGGATCTACGGCTGCGTCCTCGGCGCCGCGAACCAGCGGTCGTACCACGCCATGCTGCGTTCCATGGCGTCGGCCACGTGCTTCGTCTCGCGGAGCCCGTGCCCCTCGCGGGGGTACCGCACCATCACAGTGGGCACGCCGACGTCACGCAGCGCGATGTAGAACTGCTCGGCCTCGGCGATCGGCACGTCGTTGTCGTTCTCGCCGTGGATGAACATCGTCGGCGTCTTCACGCGGTCCGTGTAGCGGAGCGCGCTGTGCGCCCAGAGCGTGTCCATCAGCCCGCCCTCGTGCGGGTACCGCCCGTATTCCACGGCGAGGTAGTCGTGGTAGTACGACATGTAGTTGAACGAGACGAGGTTGGCGATGCCCGCGCTCGGCACGGCGGCCTTGAACCGGTTGGTCCGCGTAATGATCCAGTCCGTGAGCTGGCCGCCGTAGCTGCCGCCCTCGAGGCCGAGCCGCTCGGCGTCGAGGAACGGGTACTTCGCCAGCGCCGCGTCCACGCCCGCGAGCACGTCCTCGGCTTCCTTGCCGTCCTGGTCGCCGAAGATCGCGTCGGCGAACTTCTGGCCGTAGCCCGTCGAGCCGCGGTAGTTCACCATCAGCGTGGCATACCCGTGCGCCGCGTACACCTGCGCCTTGCTGTTGAACTCGGCGCCCTGCGCGCCGTGCGGGCCGCCGTGCATGTTCACGATCATCGGGTGCTTCGAGGCGGCGGTGCGGCCGAGGGGCAGGGTGATGAACGCCTGTACCTCGAGGCCATCCTTCGCCTTGAACGTGAACGCTTCGGTCGTGGCCACGGAGCGTCCCTTGAGCGCGTCGGTGTTCAGGGCAAGGAGGATCTCCGCCGCACCGGGCGTTCGCGCGATCGCCAGCGTGCCCGGCTCGGCCCTGGTGGCATACGCCGCTGCGAGGGTGCCGTCCTTCGCCATCGACCACCCGCCGACGCGTCCCGCCACGGGAACAACGGCGGGTGATCCGCCCGCGACCGGAAAGCGATGCAGCGTGGCCGAGCCGTGCTCGCTCACCACGCTCAGCACGGACTTCGAGTCCTCCGACCACTTCGGCGAGCCCTGCGGGTTGTCCACCGGCTTGCCGATCTCGCGCTTGCCGGACCCGTCGGCCTTCACGACCCAGACGTGGGCGTTCTCCATGTTCGTCTCGGACGACTGGAACGGCCGCACCGTGCCGAGGTACGCGATCATCGTGCCGTCGGGCGACCACGCCGGGTGCGACGCCACCGCGTTCGGGTGAACGATCGTCCGGATGGCGCCCGTCGCCACGTTCACGGCGAAGATGTCCTGGTGGTACACGCGGTCCGGGTCCGGCTCCGGGTTGGCGGCGAACACGATCTCCGTGCCGTCCGGCGACCAGTCGATGGAGTGCTCGTCGCGCGTGCCCGAGGTGAGCTGCCGCACCTTCTTCGTGGCGACGTCGACGATGTAGATGTGCGTTCGCCGGTTGTCGTTGAACCTGGTGAGGCCTTCGCTCGCCGTGGGCTTGTACGCGTAGCGCGTGATGACCATGGGGTCGCCGTTGGCGTCGGCTTCGGGGCCGGGCGCCGTGGACGAGAACGCGATCTGCGATCCGTCGGGCGACCAGGTGAGGCGCTCGCCGACGCGCGGCAGGATGGCGTTCGTGCCGGAGGTGGGCGCGAGGAAGCGTGCGCCGGAGCCGTCGGCGTTGGCGACGACGACGCCCGAACTGTCGCCCACGCGCCCGAAGTAGGCGACATGCGAGCCGTCGGCCGACCAGCGGGGGCTCGACGCCGGGCCGCCGGTGCCGAGTCGCGTGGTGGTGCCCGTCCTGAGGTCGCGGATCCAGACCTCGGTCGTGGGCCGCGCGCCCACGTCGTTGCGGGTTACGCCGTAGGCGAGGCGCGCCCCGTCGGGCGAGATCTCGACTTCGCCGAACGTGCGGAGCCTGGGGAGGTCGGTGAGCTGGAGGCCGCGCGGGTCCTGGGCGCGGGCCCCGGCGGCAGCCGTGGCGGCGAGGATGGCGCCGGCCGCGGCGTGCCGGGCCAGGCGGGCAGCGCGAGCGCGGGTGCCGTGCGTGTTACGACGGGTGAAGGGCATGCGCGTGACGTTGCACGCGGCCGCGCGCGCCCGCAACTCGGGACGGGTCGTCTGGCGCCCGCCCGGCTACCCTCGACGCCGTCGGATTGAAGTCCCGGGTCGGACGGGCGTCAGCCCCCCGGGCGTCCGAGCGGGTTCGACCGCCCGATGCGGTCGAAGTACGTCCACGCCGCACGCGCAATCAGCGATATCGCGCGCTCGGCCGCCGCGGGATCGCCGCCGTAGGTGGTCATCACCGCGATGGCGAACGGCCGGTTCGGCACGAACACCACGCCCACGTCGTTGCGCACGCCGTCGAGTTCGCCCGGCTTGTTGGCCGTGCGCACGCTGGCCGGCAGCAGGGCGGGGAGGTAGCTCGACTTCTGGGTGCCGAGCATGCGGAAGTACGCTTCGGTGGCGCCGCCCAGCACGCGGCCGGTGTGGAGGGAGTCGAGCAGCGCCGTGAATTCGCGGGGCGTGGCCGTGTTCTCACGACCCGCGCGCGCGGCGGCGGCGTCCATCATTCGGCGGCGGAGCCGCGTGGCCCGCAGGCCGAGCCGGGCGAGCAGCGCGTTGACGTTGTCCATCCCCACGCGACTGGTGAGGATGTTGGTGGCCGAGTTGTCGCTCACGCCGATCATCAGGGTGGCGAGGTCGCGGTTGGTCAGGAACGAGACCCCGGGCGAGAACCCGCCCAGGAGCCCCGATCCGCCCACGAGGTCCGCGGGGTCGAGTGTGTAGGTGTCGGAGAGTCGTGCGGCGCCGCCGGTGCCGGCGTCCGCGTCCTGCCGGAACAGTTCGGCGAGGATGGCGACCTTGATGGAGCTCGCCGTGGGGTACACGGCATCGGCGTTGAGGTGGAACGCGCGGTGGTCGGTGAGGTCCACGATCGAGACGCCAACCACGGCGTCGGCGGCGGCGGCGATGCGGCGGACCGAATCTTCCATCCGGGCCCAGAGGACGTCCTGCTTGGCCCTCGTCGACTCGGGCGTGTCCTGGGCGTGGAGCGGGTCGGCGATGGCCACGGCCATCGCCAGGGTCAGGATCGCCGAGGCGGCTGCGCGGGCGGCGGCCTCCCGGCACAAGGACAGGAATGGAAGGCG
>JAYEKC010000213.1:0-3567 GCA_034716715.1 Gemmatimonadota bacterium
GGGTCGCTGCAGGGCGCGGGCGTCACGGTCGCGTCGGGCGCCGCCCTGCAGGTGGCGTCGAACGTGACGGCCGCGGCGGCGCTAACCGTGAACGGCGCAGGCACGTTCCAGGTGACCGCGGGCACGTTCGACGTGAACGGCCAGACGGTCTCGATCGGGGCCGGCTTCGCCACGGGCGGCAGCGGCACGCTCACCATGCAGAACCCGGCCGACGACCTCACGCTCAGCGGACCCGCGACCTTTGCCGGCGGCAACACCGGTGGCCTGCTCACGAACGGCACGCTGCGCTTCACGGGCACCGTGATGTCGGCCACGGGCCAGGCGTTCGACGCCACGGCGTCGCACACGACGGTCCTGGGTGCCGCGTCGGGCTCGAACTACATCACGTGGTCGTCGCCCGTGGCGGGCCATGGCCTCCGGCACCTCACGTTCCAGAACGCCGGCTCGCACAGCCTCGAGTCGAACATGTACATCACGGGGAACGTGACGTTCGCCGCTTCCGTCAGCTCGATCGTGACGGGCTCGTACCACATCTACGTGGGCGGCAACATCATCGACAACTCGTCCATCTCGGGCGGCGCGTGGCAGGCCGGAGCGGTGGTGCACCTCGCGGGCACGCCCACCACCCTGCCGGGCACCCTCAAGGTGAACACGCTCCAGTTCGAGGGTGGGGCGACCGTGCCGCTGCCCGGCGACCTCATGGCGAACTACGTGGTGGTGGACGGCGCCGGCACGAACCTCAAGCTCAACGGGCACCTCCTCAAGGGCCTCACCAGCGTGGTGTCGTTCACCACGCAGAACGGCGGCACGCTCGAGATGTCCACCGGCGCCGACAGCCTCGATTTCCGGTACATGTACTTCAACGGCGGAAGCACCGCCGGCCTCCTGACGAAAGGGGCCATCGTGTTCAGCTCGTTCGAGCAGGGACGCAACGGCCCGTTCTCGCCCGTCCCAGGCGCCAGTCCGAGCGCGTTCGCGCCGAGCGCGGGCGTGCGGGCGCACGCCGGCGGCGTCGGCATCTACTTCAAGGATCCGGGCAGCGGGCCGGGTTTCTCGCACTTCTGGCACCTGCAGCCCGACGGCGCGGCGCCGTACCTCACGACGGACGTGTTCGTGGACAGCATCCTCGTGTTCGAGAATACTGGCGCCGGGCTGCAAAGCGACTCCGCCGCGCAGGGCAGGGTGCGCAAGGTGACGACGAACGGAGTCCTGAACAGCGGGACGTTCGGCGCGACGCTCACCGGAGTCTCCGTGTTGCTCAACGGGAGCGTCGCCAACTCGACGTTCTTCAACAGTGTAACCTGGACGGGGTTCCCGGCCGGCTACACGGGGACATTGTTCGAACAGAACCGGGCGACGAATGGCACCACGCTGAACTTCCACAACTTCAGCGCGATCACGGTTTCGGGCGGGGGGAAGTTCGTGAGCAACACGGGAGCGGCGGGCCTCACCCTCGGCGCGTCGAATGCGGGGCTTTCGGGCACGCTGTCGGCGTGCACGACGGGCGGCCTCCTGGGCACCGGGCAGGGGTGCCCATAGGACTGCGGGAAAGGCGGGGAGCGGGGGATCGGGCGGGGGATGGGGAACCCCGGGTAGACCGGGAAATGCTGGCGCGGGAGGGATCTGCCGCCGTTCGCCCTCCCACGCCCCGCCCCTGCATCTCCCGCCGTTCCCGCCCGTCCCGCCGTCACCCTCCCCGTTCCCCCGCTCCCCCGTCTCCCCGCAGTACTAGCCTCCAGGGCGCGCACGACGCATAGTGTGGGGAATCCATTGCCCCGAGGTCCCCGTGCGTCTGTTCCGCCTGTTCACCGCGCTGTTCGTCGCCTTGGTCGCGGCCGTGCCCGCGCCCGCGCAGCAGCGCGCGGCCAACCTCATCTCCCTCGAGCAGTACCTCGACTGGGAGGACGTCCAGCAGCCCCAGCTCTCCCCAGACGGCACGCAGGTGATCTTCACCCGCCGCTGGGTGGACAAGATGAACGACAAGTGGGAAACCACGCTCTGGATCATGAATGTGGACGGCACTCACCAGCGGGCCCTCGGCCAGGGTTCGGGCGTGCGCTGGAGCCCCGACGGCAAGCGCATCGCCTACGTGGCGCGCGGCGAGCCCTCGGGCCCGCAGATCTTCACGCGCTGGATGGACGCCGAGGGCGCCGTGACGCAGATCTCGCACCTCACGGAGGCGCCGTCGTCGCTCGAGTGGTCGCCCGACGGCAAGACCATCGCCTTCAACATGAACGTGCCCACGCACGAGAACTGGCGCATCGCCATGCCCACGCCGCCCAAGGGCGCCAAGTGGACCGAGACGCCGAAGATCGTCACGCGGCTCAACTTCCGCCGCGACCGCGAAGGGTACACCGACGACTACTATCGCCACATCTTCACCATTCCCGCCGACGGCGGCACGCCGCGGCAGGTGACCGACGGCGACTGGAACCACGGCAGCGCCAGCTTCAGCGCCGACGGCAAGTCGGTCGTGTTCTCGTCGCTCCGCGTGGACGACCCCGAGCACCAGTTCCGGAAGTCCACGCTCTACGTGGCCGACCTCGCCACGGGGCAGATTCGCGCCCTCACGCACGACAACCGCAACAACGGCAACCCCAACTACTCGCCCAACGGGCAGATGATCGCCTGGATGGCCGCCGACTCGGTGGACCACTCCGCCTGGGCGCCGCAGGTGCTGTGGGTGATGAACGCCGACGGCACGAACGCCCACCCCGTCACCGGCAGCCTCGACCGCCCCATCTCCGACGTCACGTGGGCGCCGGACAACAGCGGCCTCTACTTCGGCGTGGAGAGCGAGGGGTCGAAGAACTTCTCGTTCGCCTCGGTCACCGGGCAGGTGCGGCCCATCACCACGGGCACGCAGGTGCTCACCGTCACCGACATCTCGGCGAGCGGCGTGGCCGTGGGCACCCGCTCGACGTCCACCAAGCCCAACGACGTGGTGTCGTTCACCATCCCGAAGACCGGCACCGTGACGAACATCGCCCAGCTCACGGCCGTGAACGACGACGTGCTGGCGGGGAAGGACCTGGCCTCCACGGAGGAGATCTGGTACAAGTCGAAGGACGGGCTCCGCATCCAGGGCTGGATCGTGAAGCCGCCGGGCTTCGACGCGAAGAAGAAGTACCCGCTCATCCTCGACATCCACGGCGGGCCGCAGTCCATGTACAACGTGGGCTTCAGCTTCGCGCGTCAGGACCACGCCGCCGCCGGCTACGTGGTGCTCTACACCAACCCGCGCGGCAGCACGGGCTACGGCACGAAGTTCACCAACGAGATCAAGAACGCGTACCCCGACAAGGACTTCGACGACCTGATGGTGGGCGTGGACTCGGTGATCGGCCGCGGGTACGTGGACACGAGGAACCTGTTCGTGTACGGCTGCTCCGGCGGCGGCGTACTCACGGCCTGGACGGTGGGGCACACGAACCGGTTCGCGGCGGCGAGCAGCAACTGTCCGGTGATCGACTGGATCAGCTTCGTGGGCGAGACCGACGGCGCGAGCTGGTACTACAACTTCGACAAGCCGTTCTGGGAGGATCCCAGCGAGCACCTGAAGCGCTC
>JAYEKC010000214.1:0-3558 GCA_034716715.1 Gemmatimonadota bacterium
CGACCATCCGCCCCACCGGCCGCGCGGCGGCCAGGGCGAGCGCGAGCACGGTGGCCACGCGGATGAGCATCAGGAGCAGGTTGCGCAGCTTGAGCGTGCGGGAGAACTCGCGCTGCGCGCGCAGCAGGTAGCGCAGTGCGGGAAACTCCACGTGCTCGCCGGTTCTCCGGCGGAGCAGGTGCAGCACGAGCGGCACCGCCACGGCCGCCGCGAGCAGCAGCGCGAGCGGGGAGAGGAACGTCACGGCAGGAACTGGCGGTTCAGGAACGCGCGGCGGAGCGGCATCGCGAACGGCTGGTCGGTCATCACGACCTCATGCGAGGCCGCGGCGCCGCTGAGGTGGCCCCGCCACTCCTCGATGGTCTCCGCGACGGCCGTGCGGTACGCGTCGCGCACCTCGGGCACCGTCGCCGCCAGTTTCTGCAGCGATTCCGGGTCCTGGAACTCCGCCTCCACCGCGGTGACGCCGAGGTCGCGCTCGGCCGGGTCCATCACCTGGAGCACCGTCAGGTGGTGCCCGGCGGCGGCGAGGCCCTTCAAGGTGTCGGCCACCTCGACCGGGTCCATCAGCAGGTCGGAGATCAGCACCACCATGCCGGGCCGCGAGATCATGGAGGCCGCGCGGATGAGTCCGCCGGGAGCGTCGCTGCCAAGGCCGCTGCCGCGCTCCTCGAGCGCGGCGATGATGCGGTGCCAGTGGACGTTGCGGGCCCGCGGCGGCACAACGCTGCGCACCTGGTCGTCGAAGCGGATGAACCCCACGGCGTCGCGCTGGTGCAGGAGCAGGTAGGCCACCGCGGCGGCGAGCCGTTCGGCGTACGCGGCCTTGGTGAGCCGCGCGGGCGACCCGGTCCAGTCCATGGACTTGCTGACGTCGAGGACGACGGTGGCGCGGAGGTTCGTGTCCTCGTTGTTCATCTTCATCATCCACCGGTCGCTGCGCGCCAGCACCTTCCAGTCGATGTAGCGGAGGTCGTCGCCGGGCTGGTAGGGGCGGTGCTCGGCGAACTCCACCGAGAAGCCCTTCCGCGGCGACCGGTGGAGGCCCTGCATGAACCCGTCCACGATGCGGCGCGCGATGAGCTCCAGCGACCCAAGTCCCGCCACGAGGGCGGGATCCATGAGGTCGGGGCGGCTGGCGCGCGGGTCGGTCATCGGGAAGTCAAAAGTACAGGGTGCGCCGCGGCGGGGCAGCGCGGCCTGAATAGTACGCGCGACTATTATTAAACGATTGGCGCCGGGCGCGTTCCCGCGACAGGCGCCCACCGCCCCGACCCCGCGCCCAGGCCAGCCCGCGTGCAGCTCGACCACATACGCAACTTCTGCATCGTCGCCCATATCGACCACGGCAAGTCCACGCTCGCGGACCGCCTGATCGAGGCCACGGGCATGCTCCAGAAGCGTGAGATGAAGGAGCAGGTGCTCGACACGCTCGACCTGGAGCGCGAGCGCGGCATCACCATCAAGCTCAACGCCGTCCGGATGAGCTACACGGCCCGCGACGGCGCGGCCTACGAGCTCAACCTGATCGACACGCCGGGACACGTGGACTTCACCTACGAGGTGTCGCGCTCGCTCGCCGCGTGCGAGGGAGCCATCCTCGTCGTGGACGCGTCGCAGGGCATCCAGGCCCAGACGCTGTCGAACCTCTTCCTGGCCATGGAGGCCGGGCTCGAGATCATCCCGGTCCTCAACAAGATCGACCTGCCGGGCGCCGAGCCCGAAAGGCGGCGCGACGAGGTGGTCGGACTGCTCGGCTGCAAGCCGGAGGAAGTGCTGTTCGTGAGCGCCAAGGAGGGCGTGGGCGTCCCCGAGCTGCTCGAGGCCGTGGTGCGCCGCGTGCCGCCGCCCAAGGGCGATCCCGCTGCGCCGCTCCGGGCGCTCATCTACGACTCGTACTACGACAAGTACCGCGGCGCGATTCCCAGCATCCGCGTGGTGGACGGCACGATTCGCAAGGGGACGAAGATCACGTTCGGGGCGAGCGAGAGCGTGTACGAGGTGGACGAGGTGGGCTACAACCAGCTCCGTCAGGTGCCAACGGACTCGCTCGGCGCGGGCGAGGTGGGTTACGTGGTGGCCAGCGTGCGGTCGGTGCGGGAGACGCGCGCGGGCGACACGGTGTTCGACGCCGACCACCACGCCGCCGATCCGCTGCCCGGCTACCAGGCGGTGAAGTCGTTCGTGTTCGCCGGCCTCTACCCCACCGACACGCAGCAGTACGAGGGGTTGCGCGACGCGCTCGAGAAGCTCCAGCTCAACGACGCGTCGCTCAACTACCAGCCGGAGACGTCCACGGCGCTCGGGTTCGGGTTCCGCTGCGGCTTCCTCGGGCTCCTGCACATGGACATCGTGCGCGAACGGCTCGAGCGGGAGTTCGACCTCTCGCTGGTGACCACAGTGCCGACCGTGGAGTACCGCGTCCACAAGACCGACGGCGAGCTGGAGCTGGTCGAGAACCCGGCGCTCATGCCGCCGCAGTCGGTGATCGACTCCGTCGAGGAACCGTACGTGAAGGCGCGCATCATGGCGCCCGCCGAGTACATCGGCCCCATCATGACGCTCGGCACCGAGCGCCGCGGCGAGTACAAGGGCATGCACTATGTGGACACCGAGCGGGTCGAGTTCGAGTGGGAGTTCCCGCTGGCCGAGATCATCCTCGACTTCTTCGACCGGCTCAAGTCCATCTCGCGCGGCTACGCGTCGCTCGACTACGAGATGCTCGGCTACCGGCCCAGCGAGCTGGTGCGGCTCGACATGCTCATCAACGGCGACCCCGTGGACGCGTTCAGCGTGATCATCCACGAGGGCAAGGCGTACGACTGGGGCCGCAAGATCGCCGACAAGCTCAAGGACCTGATTCCCCGCCAGCTGTTCCCGGTGGCCATCCAGGCCGCCATCGGGCAGAAGGTCATCGCCCGTACCACCGTGAAGCCGCTGCGCAAGGACGTGCTCGCCAAGTGCTACGGCGGCGACATCACGCGCAAGCGCAAGCTCCTCGAGAAGCAGAAGGAAGGCAAGAAGCGTATGAAGCAGGTGGGAAGTGTGGAGATTCCGCAGGAGGCATTCCTGGCGGTACTGCAGGTGGAGTAACGACCACTTCGAGGTGACGGGAGGCGGGTGACGGGTGACAGGTTGACAGGTTGACGCCCCCCATATTCCGTCACCCGTGACCCGTAACCCGCGACCTCGCCCTTGTCCTCATCGGTCGTCATCCAGACGTCCTTCCTCGGCGATACGGTGCTCACCACGGCGCTGATCGCCGAGCTTGCGGCGCGGGGCCCGGTGGATGTCCTGACGACGCCCGCGGCGGCCGGCCTGCTCGCCAACAACCCCGGCATCCGCGCGTGCATCGCGTACGACAAGCGCGGTGCCGACGCCGGGTTCGGCGGCATGCGACGCATGGCCGCCCGGCTCCGCCGCGAGCGGTACGATTCGGCCTACCTCGCGCAAGGCTCCTGGCGCAGCGCGGCGCTTGCCGCGCTCGCGCGGATTCCGCGCCGCGTGGGGTTCGACACGAGCGCGGGACGCTGGCTCTACACGGAACGCGTGCCACAC
>JAYEKC010000215.1:0-3554 GCA_034716715.1 Gemmatimonadota bacterium
CGGGTATACGACCCGGACGGCCCGACGGACGTCGCCGTTTCGGCCGACGGCACGGCGTTCGCGTTCGCCGGCCGCCGGTGGAGCACGCCGCTCGTCGGGCGGCACCAGGCCGCCAACGCGGCCGTGGCGCTGGCGATGGCGCGGGCCCTGCCGGAACGGTTTGCAGTCGACGAGCCCATTGCTGCCGCCGGGCTGGCGAGGACCTTCGTTCCCGGGCGGTTCCAGCGCGTAGGACGGTACCTGTTCGACGTGGCGCACAATCCGGCCGGCGCGCGCGTGCTGGCCGATACGCTGGCGCAGGCCGGCACGCCCCAACCCATCACAGCCGTCCTCTCGGTGCTGGGCGACAAGGACTGGCGCGGGATCATGGCCGCACTGGCCCCGCGGGTGGACCGGTTCGTCCTGACGGTGGCCCCCACGTCGCCCGCCAGCCGCACGTGGAGCCTGCCCGAGCCCCTCGCGTACGCCCGGCAGGGGGGGTGGGAGGCGACCGTCGTGCGGGACTTCGACCGCGCCCTCACCCGCGCGGCCGGGGAGGGCGGAACGGTTCTGGTGACGGGCTCGTTCCACACGGTGGGCGACGCCATGGCGCGGCTGGAGGTCTCTCCGACCGCCGGGTAACTTTCCGGGATGGCGGGCGGAGCGCTTCCCGGGTTTCGGGACTTCTATCCGGACGAGTTCGCGCATCGCGCCCACATCTTCCGGGCGTGGCGCGAGGTCTGCCGCCGCTTTGCGTTCGTCGAATACGACGGGCCGCCCCTGGAGCCGCTGGACCTCTATACGAAGAAGAGCGGCGACGAGATCGTGGGCCAACTGTACAACTTCGAGGACAAGGGCGGGCGCCAGGTGGCGCTCCGTCCCGAGATGACGCCGACGTTCGCCCGGATGGTGGCGGAGCGGGCCAACGCCCTGCGCAAGCCCGTCCGCTGGTTCTCGATTCCCCAGCTGTTCCGGTACGAGCGGGCGCAGCGCGGGCGGCTGCGCGAACACTTCCAGCTGAACGTGGACATCGTCGGCGAGTCGAGCGAGGTGGCCGACGCCGAACTGCTCGCGGTGGCGGTAGGCATCATGCAGGAACTCGGCCTGGGGCCGGAGGATGTCCGCGCGCGGGTGAGCGACCGCCGCCTGCTCAACGCGCTGCTTGGCACCATCGGAGTGCCGGCCGACGCGCTGCCCGTGGCCTACGGCGTCCTCGACAAGACGGGGCGACAGCCGGAAGAGGTGGCGCGTGAAAAGCTGGGTGGGGCGGGCGTTGACGCGAAGGCCGCCAACGCGGTCATCGGACTTGGCCGCCCGGGGGCGCTCGACGCCATGCGGCTCTCGTATGGAAACGATCCGGGCGTGGCGGAATGCCTTGGGCGCCTCGATGCGTACCTGTCGCACCTTGAGGCGTTCGGGATCCGGCCGTGGGTGGACGTGGACCTCTCGATCGTGCGCGGGCTCGCGTACTACACAGGCATCGTATTCGAGCTGTTCGACGCCAGGGGGGAACTCCGCGCCGTGTGCGGCGGGGGGCGCTACGACAACCTCCTCGAGGACCTGGGCGGCGTGGACCTCCCGGCCCTCGGATTCGGGATGGGCGATGTGGTGCTCGGCGAACTGCTGAAGGATCGCGGGCTGCTCCCGAAGTCCACGGTGGCGCCCGAGTTCTACCTCGTCGCGGGTCCCGAGGCGACGGTGGGTCGCGTGCTCGCGGTGGCCGCCGCGTTGCGGCAGCTTGGGGCGTCGGTGGACTATCCCATCAGCGCCGAAAAGCTGACCACGCAGCGAACCAACTCGCAGCTGCAGAACGCCGTCAAGTCGGGGGCACGGTACGGGGTCATCGTGCGTGGCCCGGCGACGGCCGACGTCCGGCTCCTGACGGCGGACTGGCCGGGCAACGTGGATCTCGACGTCGCGGCCCTGTGCAGCGGCGACGTGCAGCAGGCCGAACGCGCCCTGCGCGACTTCCGGCGGCGGGCCGACGACAAACGCCTGTCGCTTCCTTCCTCGCAACAGAAATCCTGATGGCAGACGACAAGAAGCTCACGACCCGCGCCGAAGACTTCAGCGCCTGGTACAACGAGGTGGTGCTCCGCGCCGAGCTTGCCGACTACTCGCCGGTGAAGGGCTCGATGGTGATCCGGCCCAACGGCTACGGCATCTGGGAGCGGATGCAGCGCGCGCTCGACGACATGTTCAAGGCGACGGGCCACCGCAACGCGTACTTCCCGCTGTTCATCCCGGAGAGCTTCCTGCACAAGGAGGCGCAGCACGTCGAGGGCTTCGCGCCCGAGTGTGCCGTGGTGACCCATGGCGGCGGCAAGGAGCTCGAGGAGCCGCTCATCGTGCGGCCCACAAGCGAGACGATCATCTACCACATGTACGCGAAGTGGGTGCAGAGCTACCGCGACCTGCCCATCCTGATCAATCAGTGGGCCAACGTCGTTCGTTGGGAGATGCGCACGCGGCTGTTTCTCCGCACCCTGGAGTTCCTCTGGCAGGAGGGCCACACGGCCCACGCCACGCACGACGAGGCGGAGGAGGAGGCGTTGCGCATCCTCGGCATCTACCGCGACTTCGCGGAGAACTGGATGGCGATGCCGGTGATCACGGGTCTCAAGACCGAGCGCGAGCGGTTCGCCGGCGCGCTGCGCACGTACTGCATCGAGGCGATGATGCAGGACCGGAAGGCGCTGCAGGCGGGCACCTCGCACAACCTCGGGCAGAACTTCGCCAAGGCATTCGACCTCAAGTTCCAGACCGAGTCCGGCGACATGGCGCACGCGTGGAACACGAGCTGGGGAGTGTCCACGCGCCTGGTGGGCGGATTGGTGATGACCCACGGCGACGACAACGGCCTGCGGGTGCCTCCGCGCCTCGCACCGATCGAGGTCGTCATCGTGCCGATCTGGAAGTCCGATGACGAACGGGGCCGGCTCACCGAGGCCGCCGAGCAGTTGCGGCGCGAGCTCGCGGACTGGACGGGCCGGGGGGCGTCGGACCGGCTCCGGGTGCACGTGGACGCGCGGGATGGCGTGAAGCCCGGCGCGAAGTACTACGAGTGGGAGTTGCGGGGGGTGCCGCTCCGGCTCGAGCTCGGCCCCAAGGACCTCGAGAAGCAGTCTGTGTTCTCCGCGCGCCGCGACACGCGGGAGAAGGCCGCGATTCCGCGCGCGGGCGTGGCCGAAGCCGTGGCGAAGCTCCTCGACCGCATCCAGGCGGACATGCTGGCGGCGGCCAAGGCGCGCCGCGAGGAGGCCACCATCCGCGACGTAAAGTCCTACGACGACTTCCGCGATATCATGGCCGGCGACGGCGCGTTCGTTTACGCGGGCTGGAACGGGGATCCCGACGTCGAGGCACGCGTCAAGGAAGAGACGAAGGCGACGATTCGCGTGATCCCGGACGCCGAGTTCCGTTCGCGGACGGCGCCGGCGACGTGCCTGGTGACCGGCCAGCCGGCGAAGCACGAGGTGGTGTGGGCCAAGGCGTACTGACCGAGTCGTTCGCGCACCGCGACGGTGCGCTGTGCTGCGAGGACGTCCCCGCGGAGGCGATCGCCCGCGCCGCCG
>JAYEKC010000216.1:0-3543 GCA_034716715.1 Gemmatimonadota bacterium
CGTCTGCCCGGTGCGGAGCATCGCCTCGGTGAGGGCGGCGGTCTCCGCGGCGTCCAGTCCACGAAGGAAGCACGCCATGAGGAACGCCGACACCTGGTAGTCCGGGAAGGCGCCGGCGGCGACCCCCTGTGCGAAGAACGTCCATTCCGTGCCAACGAGGGCGCCGCCGTCGCGCTTGCGCGCAATCAGGTCGCGCAGCGTCATTGACCGCGGCCGTCCGTCCGGCCTACGTTCAGCATCTCACCGAGTCGAGTCACCGATTTGCGCCGCATCGTTGGCCGTGGGTTGAACTTAGCAGGTGTGCTGGCCCTGGTCGCGACGGCCGTACCGGCGCAGCCGCGGCCTGCCGCCGCTGACATGGCGGCCGCCGACTCGGCGTACACGCGCCGCGACGTGGCGCAGGCGCTCCGCCACTACCTGGCCGCGATCGCGGCCGACTCGGGCAACTACGCGGCGCTGTGGAAGGCGTCGCGCACGGAGGTGGACCTCGCGGAGGCGGCGCCGAGGGGGCCCGGCATGGATTCGCTCCTGACGTCGGCGCAGCGCCACGCCGAGGCGGCCATTCGCGTGCGCCCCGCCGACGCCGAAGGACACTTCGCGCTGGCGCGCGCCCTCGGTCGCCGCGCGCTGTCGGTGGGCACGATGGACCGCATCCGGTACTCGAAAGTGGTGCGGAGCGAAGCGCTGGAAGCGCTGAAACACGATAGTCTCCACGCCGGCGCCCTGCACGTGCTGGGCATGTGGCACGCCGAGGTGATGCGTGTGAACGGGCTCGCCAGGGTGTTCGCCCGCACCTTCCTGGGCGCACAGGTGTTCGGCCTCGCGAACTGGGACGAGGCGCAGCGACTGCTGGAAGAGGCGGTGCGCGTGGACCCAACCCGCATCGTCCACCGGCTCGACCTCGCCGGCATCTACGCCGACCGGGGCGAGCGGGACCAGGCCCGTGCGCAATACGAGTGGATCGCGGCCGCACCGATCACGGAACCCAACGACGACCTCTACAAACGGCAGGCCGCCGAGCGCCTGCGACGCCTATGACCGACACCACGCCCGCTTCGCGGCCTTCCGCCGCGCACAGTTTCGCCGAGGACGTCGCACGCCTCGAGGCCCGGGTGGCCGAGCTCACGCGCGAGCGTGACCACCTCATCGCGATCGTCGAGATCCTGCAGGAGGTGAGCGCGAGCCTGCACTTCGTGGACATCCTGCAGGCCATTTCGCGCCGGCTCGGCGACGCGTTCGGGCTGGACCGGTGCTCGATCTTCCTCTCCGGCGAACGGCAGGAGGTCCGGCTCGTGGCCAGCTACGAGGATCCGTCCATCCGGAACCTGGTTGTGGACCTCGATCGGTACCCGGAGCTGAAGCGGGCGTTCACGTCGGGCGAGACGGTGTTCGTGCCGGACGCGATGAACGATCCGATGTTCAGCGCCGTGAAGGACACGCTCTCGATGCGCAACGTGCGGTCGGTCGTGGTGGTGCCCATCCGGTGGAGACAGGACGTGATCGGCGCCATTTTCCTCCGCACCGAGCGCGACGCCACGCCGTTCAGCGACGCGGACGTGCGCTTCTGCCAGGTGGTCGCCGACCTCACGGCCAAGGCGCTCCGCAACGCGCACCGGTTCGAGTCGCTGGCGCGGTCGTCGGAGGACAAGACGGCGGGGCAGCGCGAGTCGGAGCTCCGCCGCATCGCGCTCATTGCCTACCTGCGGCGCCTGCTCGACACCTACGCCGCGAGCGACGACCACATGTGGGCGGAGACGCTGCTCCCGAAGGCGTCGGACGACGAGCTCGAGCGCCTCGTGGGCGTGTCGCTCAACGTCGTCGCCGAGGAGGCGAAGGGTTGATGCGGTGGACGCGGTGGATGCGGCGACCGGGCCGCGTGGGCCAGCGGCACGCGTGAGCGACGGCCCCGCGGCGCGGGCGGCGCACCTTCGCGAGGTGCTGACGAAGGCGTCGTACGACTACCACGTGCTCGACCGGCCGACGATGCCGGACGCCGAGTACGACCGCCTGTTCCGCGAGCTGCAGGAACTCGAGCGCGCCCACCCGGCCCTGCAAGCCCCCGACTCGCCGACCCAGCGCGTGGGCGCGCCACCGGCGGACGAGTTCGAGAAGCACGCGCACCTCACGCCGATGGGCTCCCTGGCCAACGCATTCACCGATGCGGAGGTGGAAGCGTGGCACGACCGGGCGGTGCGAGTCGCCGGAGAGGGCGTGGCCGCGAGCGGGTACTCGGCGGAACTCAAGATCGACGGCGCAGCGGTGAGCCTGACGTACGAGGGCGGTGTATTCACGCGCGGCGCGACCCGGGGGAACGGGCGCGTGGGCGAAGTGATCACGGCGAACCTGCGGACCATCCACGACATCCCGCTGCGGCTCGCCGGAAACGGACACCCGGAGCTGATGGAGATCCGCGGCGAGGTGTACTTCCCCTTTTCGGCGTTCGAGCAGCTGAACCTCGAGCGCGCGGCGCGCGGCGAGGCCGTGTTCGCCAACCCGCGCAACTCGGCGGCGGGGTCGCTGCGGCAGCTCGACCCGGGCGAGACGGCGCGCCGTCCCCTGCGCTTCTTTGGCTACGCGGTGGCGCTGCCGGACGGCGGTGCCCTGTGCCGCACGCAGTCGGAGCTGCTCGACACGCTCGGCGCGTGGGGCGTCCCGATCGCCCCGCACCACCGCCACTGCGGCACGCTGGCGCAGGTGCACGAGCACGCCCACCGCATCGAGCAGCAGCTCCGCGCCGAGCTCGACTTCGGCATCGACGGCATGGTCGTGAAGGTCGAGAGCACCGCGCTCCAGGCCGAGCTGGGCGACATCGGGGGGCGCGAGCCGCGCTGGGCCATCGCCCGCAAGTTCGCGCCCGACATCGCCGAAACCCGGCTGCTCGAGATCAAGGTGAACGTCGGCCGGACAGGGAAGATCAACCCGTATGCAGTGCTCGAGCCCGTGGAGGTGGGCGGCACGACGGTCCGGTACGCCACCCTGCACAACTTCGAGCTCATCCGGCAGAAGGACCTCCGCGTGGGCGACGTGGTGCAGATCAAGCGCGCGGGCGAGGTGATCCCGCAGGTGATCGGCCCCGTGCCGGAGCGGCGCGACGCCGCCGCGCCGCCGCCCCCCACTGCGGTGCCGTCGCATTGTCCGGCCTGCGGCACGTTCGTGCGCATGGAGGAGAAGGACATCTTCTGCGACAACGACGCGTGCCCCGGGAGGCGCCTCGAGGCGATCGTCCACTTCGCGTCGCGGGGCGCGATGGATATCGACGGCCTCTCCTACGCTCGCGTGGAGCAGCTGATCGAGGCGGGACTCGTCGAGGACGCCGCGGACCTCTACGACCTCGACGCGGCGCGTATCGCCGAGCTCGAGCGGTTCGCAGAGAAGAGCGCGCACGCGCTCGTGGCGGCGATCGACGCGTCGCGCGCGCAGCCGCTGTCGCGGCTCCTCTTCGCGCTGGGCATCCGGCACGTCGGCGCCGAGGCGGCCACCCTGCTGGCCCGGCGGTTCGGCGCCCTCGAGCGGCTCGCCGGCACGCTGCCCGGCGCCGAGGGC
>JAYEKC010000217.1:0-3530 GCA_034716715.1 Gemmatimonadota bacterium
GGGCGGCATCCGCGACGTCGGCGACGAGGCGGCGAATGGTCTCCCCCGCCTCCTTCACCTGCGCCGACACCGCCGCGGCATGTTTCGTGCCTTGCTCGGTGGTCATCACTGCCGACCCGGTGGCGCGCTGGATCTCGCCGAGGATCTGGCGCACCTGCACCGTCGCCTTCTTCGACTCGGATGCCAGCGTGCGGATTTCCCCCGCCACCACGGCAAATCCGCGGCCGTGCTCGCCGGCACGCGCCGCTTCCACCGACGCATTCAAGGCCAGCAGGTTGGTCTGCTCGGCCACGTCGTTCACGCTCGCGATGATCTCGCCGATGGCCTGGGCCTGCTCGGCGAGCGCGAGGATGCTGGCGGCGATGGACTCCACCTGCGTGCGCACGCCCTGCACGCCCGCCTCCGACGCCTCGATGGCCTGCCGGCCAGCCTTGCCGACGTCCGCCGCGCGCCCGGCCCGGTCGGCTACGTCCTTCGCCCGCTGCGCGGCTTGTGCGGCGGTTTGCGATACCTCTTCGAGTGTGGTGACCGTTTCGGACACGGCCGTCGAGGTTTCCGCCGTCCCGGAGGCCTGCTGAGTGGTGGCCGCAAGGATCTCGGCCGACCCGGACGCCAGTACCGCGCTGGTCTCGCGCAACGGACCCGTCACGGCACGATTGAGGAAGGTCGCCACCGTGATCCCAAGCAGGATGATGAGCACGGCGACGACCACGACAAGCCTGTCCGTGCGGTCAATCGCATCGTGCGCGGCGCGTACCGCCGAATCGGCGTCGGCACGATCGAGGTTGACGCCGGCAATGACGGTCGCGCGCAGTGAATCGCGTGACGAAACCGTGGCGCGCTGCCGACGCTGCGCGATCCCCTGCAGGTTGCCCGTGCGTGCCTGCGCCAGCACCGCACGGGAGGAATCGTCCCATTCGTTGAGCAGCCCGATGGCCCGCGTCCAGAGCTGCCGCTGCTCCGCACTTGCGCTGCTGTCGCGCAGCATGGCGAGGTCGGCCCGGCTCGCGGCGACGCTGGAGTCCCTGATGCCCACGTCGCCGGCGTTCCACCCGAACAGCGCGCTCAGGTAGAAGACGTTCGCGCGGCGAAACTGGGACTGTGCGCGCTCGGCGAGAGTCAGCCGGGCCAGGTCCACGTCGATCAGCCGATCGTAGACGGTGGCCGTGCGTTGCAGCGACACGAGCGCCACGGCCGCCATGCCCGCCACGAGCAGAAGGGTGACGCCAAACCCTGCAAGGATGCGACGACCGACGGTCCAGTGCATTTTGCTACGTCTCCGTTTGGCGGGATATGAGTGTCGGGCCATCCAGCACGACGACGGCGCCATCCGTCACCGCGCGCACGAAGCGACGATCCACACGAAGTCCGGGGCCCGGCTCGCGCATGGCCGCACGGTCTGCGGCGATGATGCCCTGCAGCGCGCCCGCCAGGAGGCCGCGCGGTGCGCCGCCGGCAACGAGCACGACCACCCACGCGCGGTCGTCGAGACCCGTGGCCGGCAGGCCAAGCACCTGCCGCAGGTCAAGCACCGTGAGGAGCGATCCGCGCCACACGGTGAGTCCGGCCACGCGCGGATCCGCCCCTGGCACGGGCGTGAGTTCGGCGAGCCGGAACACGCCGGTCACCTCGCGCGTGTCCACGGCGTAGACGTCGGTTGCAAGCGAGAACGCCAGCAGTTCACTCGTGGCGTCGGCCCGTCCGCTGTCCACGACGCGCGCCAGCGCGCGAGCCCGGGCCTCGAGCACCTCGCGCTCGCGCGCGTTCGGCTGCAACGGATGCGCAGATGCGGTCACGCGGCCTCCCGGCCCAGCAGGTCGAGGTGCAACCGAGCCAGGGTGAGCAGGCGCTCGGCCGTCTCGCCGTCGGCCCCGGGCACGGGCGCGTCGGGCTGCAGGGCGCCGAGCAGCGATTCCAGGTTGCGGTATGATCGGCGCGCGCCACGAACATCGCCCAGTCGCGACAGCGCCGCGCCGAGCGCCAGGTGGCCCATCGCGAACCGCCGATCGAGGTAGATCACGCGACGGGCCACTGTTGCCGCCTCGCGCGGGCGGCCCGCCTCGCAGAGCAGCACCGCGTGCAGGTGCGTGAGCGCGACGTCCTCCGGGTACGCTTCGAGCGCTTCCAGGCAACGCCGCCCCGCCGCGTCGAGGTCACCGGCGTTCGCGAGCGAGCGGACGAGGATGTTCCACGCGGCGGGCGGCGCGGCGCCCCGCTGTACGACCGTCAACGCCGCGCGCGCCGCCTCATCGTATCGGCGAAGGGCATAGAGCTGCGCGAGGTGGCCGGCCTCGTCGAGAGCGTCCCCCGCGGCAACCTCGGCCGGTTCAGGTGGCGGCGGGGGCGGCGCGACGTCGGTCGGTGACTCGGGGACTTCGTGCAGATCCACACGCGCAGGCACCTCGGCATGCGCCGGCCATTCGAACGTCGCCAGGACTGCGGCGGGCGATGACACTTCGTAGCGGCGCCCGGGATCGCCGCCCGGTGCCGCCGCGGTGGCGCGACGATAGGCGAGCCCAGCGGGCGTCATCACGGTCGTACAGTCCACCAAGTCGCCGATTGGCGGGTCCGACGCGCCGAGGATGAGGCACCCGTCGGGCGCCAGCGACGCGACGAGGCGCGCCGCGACCGCGGCCACGGTTTCGCGATCAAAGTAGATCAGCACGTTGCGGCACACGATCAGGTCCATCGCCCAGATGTGCCGTTCCAGCGACGGGTAGGAGGCCTCGCCAAGGTTGACGTAGTCGAACTCGACCAGCCGGCGGATGGCAGGATCGAGCCGCCAACGTCCGCCGGCCGGGCTGAACCAGCGCGCCCGCACCTCGTCCCGCACGCCGCGCAGGGACCAGTTGCCGTACTGCGCGTCGCGGGCCTGCGCGAGCGATCGCCGGGAGACATCGGTGGCGAGGATGCGGGCCCGGCCGGCAAGCCCGGCCTCGTGGCAGAGTATGCCGAGCGTGTATGGCTCCTCGCCGGTGGCGCATCCCGCGCTCCAGATGCGCACCGCGCGCGAGCCGCCGCGGCGCGCAAGAGTGCCCAGGAGCTCGTCGCGAATGAACGCGCATTGCTCCGGGTGGCGCATGAAGTACGTCTCGCCCACCACGACTTCGCCCATCAGGTCGTCCAGTGCGTTCGCGTCATGCTCGAGGGTGTCCACGAACCGTGCCGGATCGGCGTGCGGCGAGCGCTCGACGGCAAGCGCCAGCCCGGCGGCGAATGCCGACCGGAGCGCCGCCGACACCGAGAACCCGGCGCGGCGGCGCACGATGTCCGCGGCGCGGTCCACGAGCAATGGCGTCAGGGCGTGGTTGCTCATTGCGCCAGCGCGGCGTCGAGCCGCTCCTCCTCGCCGGCCGAAAGGAACGCGCCCAGGTCGTGGATCACGATGAGCCCGTCGGCGAGCCGAGCGACGCCCGCCACGTACTTCGCGCCGGGCGCCGCCCGCTCGACCGGCTCGATGGCGTCGGGATCCACGTCCACGAGGTCGTGCGCCGCGTCCACGCGGATCGTCACGGCCCGCGCCCCGGCCC
>JAYEKC010000218.1:0-3530 GCA_034716715.1 Gemmatimonadota bacterium
GGCCATGGTAAGGCCGCGGACGCGAAGGTGCGTCATCCTTCCATTGCGGCGAACATCGAATCCGTGGGAACGCCGACGCATGGCCGAGCATACGCTCGGCCGGGGCAGGAAAGCAATGGGGGAGTGAGGGCTGTTCACGGGCCTGTCGGATCGCGGCTACGATGACGGCGGTGGGGAGCTCCCCAGGCTCGCACGTGCCTCGCCCGCCATTCCCGCCATTCCCGCCCATACCCTCCCCGTTCCCCCGCTCCCCGTCGTTACCCGTTTCTCAAGATGGCCACGGCGACAGTCGGGAACGCCATCATCCTTCCAGATCGTGTCCGAAACACAGACGGTACCCGTCGCAGTCTTCCACGTCGAAGTCGCGGCAGCCGTACGGCCGGTCGCCGATATCGCGCACGATCATCGCGCCGGCCGCCTTGAACTCGGCGAACAGGGCATCGGCGTCGTCTATCCACAGGTACGCGTCCAGGGCCGCGCGCCCCGGGTCCGCCACCTGATTGGGCCGCATGGCTCCGCCGCGCTCCGCCTGGGCCAGCATGATCACGACGCCCCCGCGCTTCACCATGCAGAACGATGGCGGGTCATTCCAGAACCGATCGTAGTGGAAGCCGAGCGTGTCCCGGTAGTAAGTCGCCGTGCGAACGACATCGTCCACGACGAGGCAGGGAGCCACGCTCCAGCGCTGGCGCGGCCCGCGGTCGTCGGCCCCCTGCGACTCGTTGCCCAAGCCGTCGATGGCGTGGAACACGGTGAGCACCGGCCGCGCGCCGGCAGCCTCGAAAATCAGCACGCCGCGCGGCTTGCCCGGCGCCTGGCGCATGGCGGCCAGCGCTTCGGGCGATTCCCACACCGTCTCGATGCGCCACTGCGCGGGGTCGCTCGCGTGCTGGAGCAGCGCGGTGCGCACCAGGCCCGGCGGAAACGGCCCGCGCATGGCGTCCGCGTACGCCGCCCGGAGGTCGGCCGTGCGCTCCGGCACGACGCGCGCGTCGAGTACGGTGACGACCTGGCCCATCTATTCCGCCCGCAACACGCCCACCGGGTCCACGCGCTCGGCCCGCCGCGCCACCATCCGCGCCGTCGCCAGCGCCGTGAGCGCGAGCGGCACTGCCGCCGCCGCCATCGCGAGCACCGACGGCTCGGCGAGCCCGGCCACCGCGCTCCGCAGCGCCGCGCCAAAGGCGACGGTGGCTGCCACGCCAATGGCCAGGCCGCCGGCCGTCATCACCGTCACGGCGCGAATCACGCCCGCGGCCGCGGCGCCCGGCGGCGCGCCGAGCGCCGCGCGAATCGCAATCTCCCGCCGGCGGTCGGCCACGAACTGCGCCACCACGCTCCAGAGCCCCACCGCGGCCAGCACGAGCCCGAGCAGCGCGAACCCCACGGTGAGCGTGCCGCGCATGCGCGGAATGGCCAGCCCCTCGGCGGCCGCGTCGTCCATCGTGCGCACGCGCGTCAGCGCCTGCGCTGGGTCGATTCCCGCCACGGCCGTGCGCAGCGCCGGCACCACGGCGCCCGCGACCGTCGTGGTGCGCACCATGAAGAACGACGGCGGCATCCGCACGGGGAGCTGCGGCATGGGGATGTACGCCTCGGGCGACGCGCCCGTCTCGAGCCACTTCTGCGGCACGTCGCTTACCACGCCCACGATCTCCCGCGCGCCCGGGAAGCTGCCGAGGAAGATCCGTTCGCCCACCGGGTTCGCGTCGCCGAAGTGGCGGCGGGCGAACGCGGCATTCACCACCGTCACCGGCGGCGCGTCCTTCGCATCGGCCGCGGTGATGCCGCGGCCGCGGAGCACCGTGACGCCGAGCGCGCCAAAGTAGCCCGGCGTCACGATGCGGAACTGCGCCACCGGCCACTCGGCGCGCGGCTTGGCCTGGTCGGCCTCCTTCGCGAAGGGGATCTGCTGGTCGTCGCCCACCGGGAAGGCCTGCGACGCGCCCACGCCCGCGACGCCGGGAATGGCGCCCACGCGCTCCTCCACCTGGCGGAACAGCTCCACGCGCGACTCCGGCGTGGGGTACTTCGCGGCCGACGGCGCCAGGCGGAACGTGGTGAGCCCGCGGGCGGCGAACCCGCGGTCGGCGCGCTCGAGGCGGAGCAGGGAGGCCGCCTGCTGGAACGCGCTGGCGAGGAGGAGGAACGAGAGCGCCACCTGCGCCATCACGAAGCCCTGCCGCCAGCGGGTGGCGGCGCGGCTCCCCACCGCGCGCGCGCCGGAGGCCAGCGACTCGGCCCGCGCCGCACGCGTGGCCTGGAGCGCCGGCACCGCGGCGGCCATCGCGATCGCCACCAGCGCGAGCGCCGCCGCAAGCGCGAGAACGGTCCAGTCGAACGCGTACGGCGTGCTCGTGGCCAGCACGCGCGCCGCCATCGGGCGCAGCAGGCCGAGCGCCGCCGCGGCCACGGCGAGGCCCAGCGCCACGCCGGCCGTGCCGATCACGGCGGCCTCGGCGAGCAGTTCGCGGGCAATGGCGCCCGGGCTCGCGCCCACGGCCGTGCGCACCTCGAGCTCGGCGCGCCGCGTGAGGTAGCGGGCCAGCAGCACGTTGCCCGCGTTGGCGCACGCCAGCAGGAACACCAGCACGCCGGCCATCCACGTGAATACGAGCGTGCCCCGCACGTCGCCGAACAGGTACTCGTTGAGCGGGAGCACGGCCGCGTCGAACGCCGCGTCGCGGTTGGAGCCCAGGCGCTGGCGGTAGCCCGCAGAAATGGTGGAGGCGTCGGCGCGGGCGTCGTCGAGCGTGGCGCCCGGCCGCAGCCGGCCCATCACGCGGAGGAAACCCGCGCCGCGCTCCACCTGCTCGGGCGGCAGCACGTCGGTCTCGTACACGCGCGGGAACCAGAGGTCCGCATCCTGGAGCGGCGGCGCCACGGGCGAGGCCACCACGCCCACGATGGGGACGGCCTCACCGTTCACCGTGATGGTGCGGTTTGCCGCGCCCGCCGCGCTGCCAAAGCGGGCCCGGGCGAGGCGCTCGCTGATCATCACGGCGGGCGGCCCGCCGCGCACGTGCTCCTCCGCGGTGAACGCGCGGCCCGCCGCCGGCGGCACGCCCGTGACGGTGAAGAACGCCGGCGAGACGCGCACGCCGGGCACGCTGAGCGGGACGTCGTCGCTGACGGTGAAGTCCTGCGTGACGTACGCGGCGAGGGCGGCGAAGCTGCGCGACTCCGCCGCGTACGCCTCGAACCGGGGGAACGCGACGAGCCCGCGGGTGATGCCCTGGGCGCTGAGCGTGGAGATGACCTGCACCAGCGCGTCCGGCTGCGGGTACGGCACGGAGTGCACGAGCACGCCGCGCACCACCGAGAACGCGGCCGTGGTGGCGCCAACGCCGAGGCCGATGATGGCGATGGCGGTGGCAGTGACGAGCGGGGTGCGGGTGAGGGAGCGGAGGGCGCGCATGGGACTAATGTAGGGCGGCAGAAAGCGGTGAGGGGCGCGGGTGAGGGGTGAGGGGCGGTGAGGGGTGAGGGGTGAGGGGCGGTGAGGGGTGAGGGGTGAGGGGCGGTGAGGG
>JAYEKC010000219.1:0-3523 GCA_034716715.1 Gemmatimonadota bacterium
CCCCGCTCGGCGGCGTGCTCGGCCCGGCCGTGCTCGCCAGCTTCGTGCACGGATCGGCGCTGCGCGGGTTCGCCGACCGGGAGGCGGGACGCCGGTCCCTCGACCTGTCGCTCCGCGCGAGCGCATCGCGGCTCGGACTCGACGCCGTGCGCGCCAACCTCCGCGCGCTGCGGGACCCGGCCATCGGTGCCCTCGCGCCCCGCCTCGCGGGGCTGGCCCTGCCGGTCGCCGTCGTGTGGGGGGCGGCCGACCCGTTTCTCGATCCGTCCGTGGGGCAACGCCTCCAGGCGGCGATCCCGGGGGCCACGCTGACGGTGATTCCCGGCGCCCGCCACTTCGTGGCGGAAGACGCCCCCGAGCAGTGCGCCCGGGCGATCCGGGCGGCGCTCGGCCACTGACGGCGGCGCCTAGAGCTTTCGCACCTCGTTGGCGGCCTCGACGACGCGCTCGATGTCCGTCGCCACGGCGCGGGCTTCCTGCGTGCCGAGGGTCGAGTCCGCGATGCGCGCCTCGATGCCGGACGAGCGCAGGCGGAGGAGGTCGAGCTTCATCGTCTGCAGCAGCAACGCCGCGCTGTCGAGCTGGCTCGCCACGGCGTCGCGGCGCTCGGCGAGGTCGCGCAGCGTGGCGCGCTGGCGTTCGAGCAGCGCGAGGCGGCGTTCCGCCTCGGCCCCCGTGCCGCCGGCGGCGCTCGCGTCGGCGATGCGCTGTTCGAGGCGTTGCAGCGCCATCGGGTTGGCGTCGCGGTCCAGCTGGTGCAGCGCAGAGGCGAGCGATCGCACGCGTGCCTCGAGGCCCGTCACCGTGCCCGCCACGTCGGGCAGCAGAGCCACCTCATCGGGCGTGAGGCGGCTCACGACGTCGATGATCTGGAGCTTCGCCTCGGCGGCTTCGCGCACCGTGGCGCCGTGCGGCCCGTCGAGCACGTCCCGCGGCACGCCGGAAAGGTCGGGCGAGGGCAGGCGCGCGGGTGCGCGGGCGGAGCGCGGCACCCCGCCGCCCAGCGCCGCGCCATCGCCACCGCGCGCATCGTCGCTTCGTGCGGCGCCGTCCGCCGGCTGGCGGCGGAAGAGGCGGCTCACGGGGATGCCGTCCACCCACAGGCCGCTGATGCGCGACATCAGCCCGATTCCCATCCCGAGCACGGGGAAGATGAACCACGGAAAGTGCGGGCTCGTGAAGAAATTCACGGCCGCGAAGAACGCCGACATCGTGGCGAAGCTGAAGATCGCGCGTTGCGCGCTCCGGATGCGGTCCTCGGGGGAACGCGAGGCCAGGCGCTTGTCGCGCTCCTCCATCCGGAGGAGGCGCCGCTCGCGCCGTGACAACGGTTCGTGCTCGAGCGCCGAGCGCACGTGGTCCATCACGGTGTCCCGGACGTTCTCGCGAATGGCCTGGGCGTCCCTTCCGTGCCGCTCACGCCACGCGTGCCGTTCCTCGCGCCACTTTCGGATGGCGTGGGCGCCCGTCTCGCCCTGCAACGCGGCGTCGCGCATCGGGTCGAACCGCCACGGCTTGTTCGGCGACGGGCCACGTGCGCCGGCCGGGGCCGACGCGGGTGCGCCGCCCGGCGACGCCGCGGGGACGGGCTCGGCCGGCGTCCTGGCGTTCGAGAACACGTCGGCGGGCGCCGGCGCGCCCTCGCCGAGCGCGTCGCGGAACGCGAGCGCGTCGGGCCACCGGTCGGCGCGCGACTTGGCCATCGCGCGCTCGATGGCGTAGACGAGGTTGGCCGGGAGGTCGGGTCGCAGCACGGAGAGCGGGCGCGGCGGCTCGCTGATGTGCTTCATCAGCATGCCCGGCGTGTTCTCCGACTGGAACGGCAGTTCGCCCGCGAGCATCTGCCACCCCACGACGCCCAGCGCGTAGATGTCGGCGCGGCCATCCACGTCCTTTTCACCCATCGCCTGCTCGGGGCTCATGTAGGCGGGCGTGCCCACCGCCACGCCCGTGGCGGTGAGGCGCAGGTCGCCCTCGGCGGCGCGCGCGATGCCGAAATCGGTGACCACGGCCCGGCTCGTGCCCCGCTCGATGAGGATGTTGTCGGGCTTCACGTCGCGGTGCACCACGCCGTGCTCGTGCGCGTACGCGAGGCCCGCGGCCACTTCCTGCAGCACGCGCCGCACGAAGGCGACGTCTGGGCGCACGTCGTTGGCCAGCAGCCGGGCCAGTGACTCACCCTGCACGAGGCCCATCGAAAACCACACCACGCCGCCCGTCTCGTCCACGGCGTAGATCGGCACGATGTTGGGGTGCGCGAGCTGCGCGGCGAGCTGCGCCTCGCGGAGAAACCGCGACCGCACGTCGGCGCGGAACGCAAGCTCCGGGGGCAGCACCTTGAGCGCCACGTGGCGGCGCAGGCGGCGGTCGCGCGCGCGGTAGACCACGGCCATCCCGCCGCGCCCGATCTCGTTCTCGACGTCGAAGATCCCGCCCACCGCCTCGATGACGCGGCGGCGGATGGCATCCCCATGCCCGCCGTCGGCCGCGTCGCTCATGGCCGGTTGGACGACGCGCCGGTTCCGCGCGGGCGCTCGTGCACGCGGCGCATCTCGTCGGCCACGTACACGGCGCCGTCCACCTCGCGCGCCACGGCCATCGCCTGCTCGGCGATGGTCGTCACGTGCTGCCACGACTCGTCGCCGGTGCGGAGCCGGAGCACGTCGAACTTCATGTTTTGGAGGAGCAGCACGCAGTTGTCGAGCTTGGCCGAGAGCTCCTCGCGCCGCCGCCCCGCATCGGCGATACCGCGCCGCTGGCGCCGCAGCAGGGCGAGCCGCCGCACGCGGGACTCGCTCGCCTCACGGTCGAGCGGGTTGGCCTGGCCCTCGAGCACCTTGATCTCCACGTCGATCGCCTGGGCGGCCGTCGTGCTCGACCCCGCACGCTCCAGCTCCCGAAGCCGCACGGCGATGGCCATCACCGACTCGGCAAGCTTCACGGCCGTGGCCGGGACGTCCGCCACGCGGCGCTGGTCGGCGCGTGGCAGGGCATGGACGAGCCGGATGATCTCGTCGCGGTCCACGATCGCCTGCCGGGCCATCGCGGCGTGGGGCCCGGAGCCCAGCGCCGCGGCGTCGGCTTCGCCGATGCTCTCCGGCGGGCGGCCCGACACGCCACCCACGGGGTTGCCCGACGTGAGTTCGCGGCGGCGGCGTTCGCGCGCCTCGATCCGCTTCTGCTTGCTCCACAGGCTCTGGATGTTGTGCCCGAACCACTCGGTGACCGCGTCCCAGAACAGCCGCTCGCGTGGAACGCGAAACACGTCGTGCCAGTCGTAGCCGTCGCTCCAGAGCCGCGCATACCGGTACGCAACGCTGATGCCCCAGAACGCGCTGACCCACAGCAGGTTCGTCCCGCTGACGATGCGCATGAGGAGGAAGAACGCCGTCACGAAGAGGAACGGCATCACCTGGCGGCGGAACGCCACCACCGGGGATGCCTGCCAGCGGGAGAGTTCCTCGGTGGTCGCCTCGGCGCGCCCCGTTTCGGCGTATAGCCCCGGCGAGCCCGTGACGCGCGA
>JAYEKC010000220.1:0-3510 GCA_034716715.1 Gemmatimonadota bacterium
GCCGCGGGCGCCCCCGCCGGTGGCCCGGCGGGGGCAGGTGCCGGAGCCGGAGCGGGTTGGGAGCACGCCGCGACAACGAGGAGCGCGGCCGACGCACGAAGGCGGGGAGTCAGCATGGGGGAAACGACGGTGGAGGGTGGCTGAGGTAACGGGTCCCTGAACTTGCAGTCGCCACCCCGTTCCCGCCATCGGGCCCGGGGGCGTCACTCGGTCATGCGCGCCCTACTTCGCCGAGAGCGCGGCCACCCACAAATCGTGGTTCGCGGTCCAGCGCTCGTTCTCGCCAGAGGCTGCGATTTTCGCGACGTTCGCCTTCATTGTCGCCAGCAGCGCGCATCTTCGCCCGCGTGGCTGCCGATGGCGCGCCGGCGTCGGCCAGATAGAGATCCCACAGGTCGCGGTTCGCGTCCCATCGCTCGCGCTCGGCCGGGTTCTGGATGCGCGCGACGATGTTGGCGATGGCGGTCGCCGACTCACGCATGTTTGCCAGCACCGTGGCGCTGAGCTTGCCCGGGTGATCGAGCCGGGCCTGCCACAAGATGAGGTTTGCGCTCCAGCGGTCGTGCTCGAGCGAGGGACTGATCCGGCCCACGTTCACCTGCATCGTGGCGAGGAGCGCCTTCGGTTCGGGTTGTGCCGGCTTGGCCTGCTCTTGCGCCCCGGCGGCGCCCGGCGCCAGTGCCAGGACGAGTAGAAACGACATGAGTCTCATGCAACACCTCCGTGCGACTCGATCCGCCCGCCACCGCGTGCGGGGGTACACGGGCTGCAAGGTGGCGCTCCCCGGAGAATCCGGCGTCGGCGGATTGCCCACCGCACGGGTGGAGAACGCCTGACGTCGATGAACCGGCGACGGCGCGGCGCGGCGGTGCCACGCGGCGTAGGTTACCCGGAATGAGGTTCGCTTTCCTGCCGGCAGGCGCGGCGCTCCTTCTCGCCGGGGCGCCGACGGCCGCCTCCGCGCGGCAGCGCGGGGGTGCGCCGCGCGACGCCCCCATCCTCGTGCGCGACGTCACCGTCATCGACGGTACCGGCGCCGCGGCCCGCGCGCACCAGGACATCCTGGTGCGTGGCGGCAAGATCGCCGCGCTCGGCGCCACCGGCGCGCTGGGCCAGGCGCCCGATTCGGCCATCGACGCTCGAGGCCTCTTCGCCATTCCCGGGCTCATCGACGCCCACGTCCACCTCGGCACGGGCCCGTGGGACCAGCGGGCCGCCACGCTCAAGGGCGCGCTGATGGGCGGCGTCACGAGCGTGCTCGACCTCGCCGGCGACGCCCGTGCCACCGGCGACCTCCAGCGCGCCGTGATCGCCGGGCAGATTCCCGGTCCCCGCATCCAGTACGTGGCGTTGTTCGGCGGACCGGAGTTCTTCGGCGACCCGCGCGTGCTCGACGCCTCGCGCGGCTACGCGGCCGGCACGGCGCCGTGGATGCAATCGGTGGGCGACACCACGGACTTCGCGCATGCCGTCGCCATGGCGAAGGGCACCGGCGCAATGGGCGTGAAGCTCTACGCCGCGCTCGACTCGCTCACAGACGCACGAGCCACCGCCGCGGCGCACCGGCAGGGCATGAAGGTCATCGCGCACGCCACGACGTTCCCCGGCAAGCCGTCGGACCTCGTCGCGGCTGGCGTGGACGTGCTCTCGCACACGCCGTACCTCGTGTGGGAAGGCAGCCCGCGCACCGGCGACTTTCCGGCCCGTGCCCGTGGAGACTTTCTCGGCGTTCCGGCCACGTCGCCGGCGATCGAGCGACTGCTGAATGCGATGAAGGCGCGCGGCACGGCGCTCAACCCCACGCTCTGGGTGTTCGAGCAGCAGGGCGCGGATTCCGTGGGCAAGGTGCGCTCGCCATGGATGTCCGCCGTGACGAAGCGCGCGGCCGAGCTCGGCGTGTGGATCGTCGCCGGGACCGACGGACTCTACAATCCGCGCGCCGACTCGCTGCCCACGCTGCACCAGGAACTCGAGCTCCTCGTCAGCCAGGCCGGGCTCACGCCGCTGCAAGCCATCACGGCCGCCACCAGGAACGCGGCGTGGGCGTGCGGCACCGATGCCACCACCGGTACGATCGCCGTGGGCATGGACGCCGACCTCGTCTTGCTTTCGGCCGACCCCACGGCCGACATTCGGAACACGCGCGCGATCCGCACCGTGATGATCGGCGGGCGCGTCGTCCGCTAGGCGCCGCGCCTCGCCGGGGCCATCGCTCAGCGCGGCGTCAGCTGGCGGTCGGCCCGCTCACAGTCCTTCTGGTTGCCGAACCGCTTGCCGTCCCAGTCGCGGAGGTCCTGCCACCCGTTGCCGGCGCATGCCGCGGGCGTGGCCGGCACCGACCACACGCGCGTCACCACGCCGTCGAACAGGAAGCCCTTGCCGAGCAGCGCGGGCGCGGCATCGCCGGGGATCCCGCGATGGGCGTCGCTCCCGGTGCGGAACATCAGCCGGTTCACCGCCGGCGGGTTGCCGCCGAAGTTGGCGACGCCGCTCGGGTCGAGGGCGTAGTACGTCTCCCACGTCGTGCCAACGTAGCGCAGCCTGTCGTCTACATACACGCGCGCCACGTCGTTCGCCGGGCCGTCGAGGAAGTCGATGGAGAGGCGCAGGGTGTGCGCCTCCTTGCGCTTGAGGCCCTTCACGACGGGGCGCAGCTGGATGTCGCCCGGGGCGGCGGGATTGGCTCGCTCGCCGAAGGTGATGGCGATGCCATCGGCGAGGTCGGCCATGCGCAGCCAGCTCATCCGGTGGTCGTCGCCGCGCGCGGGGTTCACCACCACCTCGAGCCCGGCCTGCAGCGCGCCGGGCGTCGTGGAGATGAACGTCCACTCGGCGTCGAAGTGGTTGCGGAGGGACGACCCCGGGAGCGCGTAGTCCGCCGAGCCGTCTCGCTTGAGCGACACGGCGCCGGCCTGGCCGGCGATGTCGCCGGCGCGCGCGGAGAAGGTCTGGTCGGCGTAACACCCCGACGTGACCGCGTTCGAGATGCGGAGCGCACGCGTCCGGAAGGAGCCCGGAGCGTCCTTGTGATCGAGCGCCTCGATCACGTGGTCGTACACCGCGCAGTGCGTGTCGAGCGGGTTCGCCGGCGGCGGCGCGCCGGCGCCACCGAGGCTCTTCCAATCGAACTGCCCGTCGATCGCGCCGGGCGTGAACGCCTCGAAGTCGGTCGAGGCCGTGGCCGGGCCGGGGTCGCGCGCGGTCGCGCCGAGGTCCGTGGCGCGGGCAATCGCCTGCACCGGGGCCGGCGCTTCGCGGGCGCACGCGGCGGTGATCGCGAGGAGGAGCACGAGGCGGCGCACACGGCCTCCGGGGGCATCGGGCGGGGTTGGGCGAACGGGCGCAGGCTAACGCTATGGCCGGGCGGGCGGGGCATCAACCTCGGTGGCGACCCCTCGGTGCGGAACGGCGGCTCCGCGTCAGCGGTCGAGCCGGGCAGCCTGCGTTGCCGAGGCGAAGTAGAAGTCCAGCATGGCCGTGAGCGGGGCGGGGCTCCCGCGTAGCCGGCTG
>JAYEKC010000221.1:0-3495 GCA_034716715.1 Gemmatimonadota bacterium
TGCGGTTCCTCGCCGGCGCGGCGCTCCTCCTCGCGCCGGCCATCGCCGTCTGGTTGGGGGGCATCCTCGGCGCCGTGACGATGCCCATCCCGTCGTCGCTGCACGCGTATCCGACCAGCGTCGCGGCGCGGTTCTTCGGGAGCGCCCTCGTCCTGTACGCCGCCGCGTTCGCGTTCCAGTACGTCACGGGGCGGCGAGCCACGCGAGTGGCCGTCTGGTTCCTCGTCGCCTGGGCGGCCCTCGAACTCACCAGCCAGGGCCTCGGTTTTCGGAGCATCAGCTACGAGATCTGGCGCGCGTTCACCTCGTGGCCCGGGCCATTCCGGCTGATGACCGCGCGCTGGATGCTCATCGATGTGTGACGCGTTGGGGCGCCGTTTACGCCGACGTGTGGCCAGGGCGTGGATGGGCGCGGTGGTTGCCCTCACCCTCCGGATGCCGGCACCTGCCTCCGCCCAGCCCGCGCAGGACGCCGCCGCCGCGGCGCGCGTTCGCTTCGTGCGGGCGGCCAAGCACTATGCGGCGACGCGCACGGCACTCGACTCGATGATGGAGGACCGGCGCCGTACGTCCACCCGTGATACCGTCCGCGCGGGCCCCATCGCCGTCCGGGTGGTCGGTGACGAAATGCCTGCGCGCGACCGCGCCACGCTGGCGCGCGCGGTGAACACGGCGTGGGACGTGATCCGCGCCTATCACGACACCCTGGTCGAGGCGGCCGTGGCGGCGGAGCCACTCGAGGTCGCCGCCTACCCCGAGTGGTACTCGGGTCCCCTGGGCCGGCTGCGTTACCGACTCTACATCCCCAAGCCGGCCGGGCGTACCAGGGACCTCGGCACCGGCCGCGACCTCGACGTCGACGGCGTCCGCGATGACATCCTGACCCTCTTCGGTTCAACGGTCGGCGCCCGCCTGCCGCGACCGCTCGCCGCCTGGCTCGGCGAGCCGTGGGTGCGCCTCGCCCCGACGACGTCGCGCGACTGGCAGGACGCGCACGTCGACCTGGCGACGTCACGGTCGTCGGTGGCGCGGCAATGCCTGGCGGCGGATGGCGCGACGTGCATGCGCGCCATGGAGGTGGACGGCGCGAGCGTGGACGACCCGCTCCACGCCTGGTACAGCGCCACCGACATCGCCTCGCTGGTCGCTGAATGGTCGCCGGTGGACAGCGCCGAGCGCGCCTTGCGCGCGCGGTGCGTCGCGGACGGCATCCAGTCCGACTGCGAAGCCGCGGCGCGGAACTTCAACCTGCCGCATCCCGTGCCGGCGGTGTTGCACCAGGGCCTCCTGCACGCCGCCGTGCGGGCAGGCGGGCCCAACGCGATCGGCCGTGCCATCGCGTCGGGCGACCGGGTTGCCCCTGCCCTCGCGGCGGCGGCAGGCGCGCCCGTGCCGGCCGTCGTCGGCGCGTGGCGCGACTCCGTGCTCGCGACCCCGGTGCCACGGACGCTGCCCGGCGCCGGAGAGGGCGCCCTGATCCTCCTCTGGACCGCAGGGTTCGGGGCGCTCGCGCTGCGGAGGCGGCCATGAGGTCCGCGGGCATCGCCCGGTGGCTGCTGCTCACGTTTGCGAGCGCTGTGCTGGCGGCCACCGTCGCGGCGGGCATCGAGTTCGACTCTCGCGCGTGCTTCCTGCTCGTGTGCGGCACCGACGACTTCCGTTCCGCGCGCCTCCAGAAGAACGCCGCGTGGGAACACATGCGACGGACGTGGCAGTCGTATCGCGATGCGCAGGCAATCGCCACGGCGCGCCGCGTGCTGCCCGCCGCGGCGCGAGCCGGCGACCCCTTCGTGTGGTTCGCCCCGGAGGTATCGGCGCCCGTGCGCGCGTCGGTGGCGGCGGCGCTGCGTCGCGAGCGCGCCCGCTACGAGGCGCCCGGGGGACGCGCACCCGTCGCCCTGCTCGTGGTCGTGGACACGAACCGCAAGCTCGACGGAGTGGATGTTCCGTGGCGTGCGGCCAGCGGGTACTCGCTGCAATCCATCTGGCCGTCCGCCGCCACGCACGGCTGGTGCGTCGCGGTCGTCTCGCTGGGCGGAGCCGGCGTGCTGCGCGGAGTGGGGTCGGCCGCCGGGCCAGTGCTGGGCGCGTGTTCGTATTACGACGCCTTCGGCCCGCCGTCACCGCGCCTCGCTGCCGCGCTGGATTCCGGGCGGTATGAGGCCGCGCGGCGCTACTGGCCCGGCCTTCCAGACTCCCTGCGAGCGCGCGCCGGTGGCGTGCGCGCCGCATCGGTCACCCTTTCCGGCTACCGGTGCGACCGCGGCTCCGACACGGCGTGCGCCCGCTTCCTGGAGGATGCCATCGCCGATCGCGCCGGTGACGAGTATCTCGCCTGGTCACGGACACCGGTCGTCGAGTCGCCGCTGACGCGCGAGCGGGCGTCGACGAACGAGCTCGACCAACCGGTGCTCGACGTGCTCGCCGCGCGGCTCGGCTACGAACAGTTCCGCGAGTTGTGGACGCGCGACGTTGAGCCGAACGAGAGTTACGTACTCGCCGCCGGGCCGCAGGCCGTTGGCGTGGCCCGGCGCCTCGCCACCGAAGGGCTGAGTTTCTTCCGCGAGGCGACCGCCTTTGGCACCCGCCGCGCGCCGGGCGTTGCCGTCGTGGTCGGTGACGCCGTGCTTGCCCTGGTGGCGGTGCTGGCCCTTGCCGCCGCCGCCATGTTTGCCGCTCGCCGGCCGCGCGCCGTCTGAGGGGGTGCTTGACGGCGGAACCGGGGCTCCCATCTTCGGATACTTCTGGCACGCGTTCCACCACAGACGCTCCTTCTCCGGAGGCATCGATGAACGTTCCCGCCGTTGCCCGTCGCTCCTTCCTTGGCCGGCTGGCCGCCGGCACGGCCGCGTTCGGCGCGGCGTTCGCGGGGGGCGCCGCGCTCCCGTCGCTGGCGATCGCCGAAGCGTCGCCCGATGAAATGGACACCTGGTTCGACTCGATGAAGGGCACGTACAAGTGCATCTACGACTGCACGTCGGCCGGCGGCGCGCCCGACGGCGTGATGTTCGCCCGGAACCTCTACAAGTTCGGCGCCGAGAAGCTCGGCACGAAGGACGCGGACAACAGCGTCGTGGTCTGCTTCCGCCACTTCGCCACGCCGTTCGGGTACACCGACGCGATGTGGGCGAAGTACCCGCAGCTGGCGGACATGCTCAAGGTCGAGGACCCGGGCACGAAAAAGCCCGCCGCGCGCAACTGGCTGCTCCACGAGCTTGTCGAGGGCGAGGCCGGCGCCAACCTGCCCGGCATCCGCGCGAAGGGCGTCCAGTACGCCGTGTGCGGCGCGGCCACGGCCTTCATCGCCAAGCTGCTCGCCGACAAGAAGGGTGACCCGAAGAAGATCGAGACCGAGCTCGGCGCCAACCTGATTCCGGGCGCGCGCATGGCGCCGGCCGGCGTCGTGGCGGTGCAGCGGGCGCAGAAGGCCGGCTTCGCCTACACCTACGCCGGCTGATTCCCGACAATACCGCGGCGCCCCCCGGCCCCCCCCCC
>JAYEKC010000222.1:0-17702 GCA_034716715.1 Gemmatimonadota bacterium
GCCCCCCCGCGGCACCACTCATGCCGGTGGCGACGTGATCACGGCATCGGAACGGCCGTGGTGATCGAGAGCTGCGAGCCGCCGGACAGCTCGAGTTCCTCGCAGGCGAGCCCGCCGGTGAGCGATGCGCCGCCACTCAGCTTGACCTTGCCCGAGGGAGCGATCACCACGGCGTTCACGGACGTCCCGCCCGAGAGCGAGAGCCCGCCGTCGTGGATGCGCAGCGTCAGCCACGCGGCGTTGCCGGTGGCATTCACCTGGCCGCTCAGCGACACATCCCCGTCCACCGTGATCACCACCGGCCCCACCACCTGCAGGGTCGCGTTGCCGCTCAGCGACAGGTCCTGGAAGTTGTAGACTGCAGGCGTCGTCGACCCGGCCACCCCGAGCACCAGCGTCCCGCCCCCGCTCACGGACACGTCGCCGTAGGTGCCGGCGGGCATCGTGACGGCGGGCGCCTTGCCGCTGATCGTGAGGTCCTTGACGGTCGTCCAGTCGCCAACCTGGTCGTCCGACTTGTCGAGCTTCACCTTGCGGTTTCCGGTCGGTTTTGGCGGCGCTGCCACGACCGGCATCGCCACGGGATTGATTTGCGTCACCAGCGAGCCGAGCGTCGAGTTGCCGGTCAGCGAGACCTTGTAGCCCGACGGCGACGCGCTGCCCGGACCGATTACCGTGGTGCCGATCGACGCCTTGCCGCTCAGCTTGGTGGACGGCGAGCCCGGCACGTACAGCGCGCCGGTCATCGCGGCGTTGCCGTCGAACTTCACGTCGTCGCTCCCCGTGAGGAGCTGCAGGGAACCCTGCACCGTGGCGCCGCTGACCTTCAGCTCGTCGAGGACGAGGCCCGCCGTGCCGGGCTGGACGTTGTTCGCCTGAATGGTGACCGGGCCGCTCACGACGGCGGGCACGCCGGTGGCGCCGAACGACAGCGTCACGGTGCCCGAGCCCGAGAGGGCGAGGGTCGTGAAGGTCGCGATGCCGTTGACCGCAGACACCGTCCCGCCACCGGCGATGGTCGCCGTGCCGGAGGCGACGCTTGCGGTGATCGCGTTCGTCGCGCCGAGCACGCGCAGGCCCGCCGCGTCACGGAGCTCGACCACCGGCTGCTGCACGAGCGGGATGCCGCTCGTCGCGCCGCCGGGCTGCGTCGTGATCGCGAGGCTGCGCGCCACCTGCGTGATCGTGAGCGGGCCCGAGATCGTCGGCGAACCGGGCGCCGGCAGGAGGCTGCCAGCGGTGAACCCGATGCGGAACGTTCCGCCGCCGGCGATCGCGAGGTTGGTGAAGGTCGCGTAGCCGTTGACCGCGTTGACGGTCGTCGTGCCGAGGAGCGTGCCGGTGCCCGACGTGAGCGTCGCCGTGACGGCGGTCGTCGCGTTGGAGACGACGTTGCCGGCCGCGTCGAGGATCGCGACTTGCGGCTGGATGGCGAACGGCACGCCGCTCTCGGCCGTGTTCGACGGCATCTGCGCCACCGTATACGACGCGGGCGGCGGCACGCACATCGTACCGGTCGCACTCGCGAGCAGGGCCACCTCGGCGGGCGTCAGGCCGCGGTCGTACACCTGCACTTCGTCGATCGCGCCGTTGAACGAGAAGGTGGGGTCGCCGACGATCGGCTTCTGCCGCTGGCCGATGTGGAACGTGGTGGCCGTGTTCGGCGAGAACACGCCCATGAGCGAGTCCTTCACCATCACGCCGTCCACGTACAGCGTCATGTGGCCGGTCGCCTTCGAGTACGTGACGGCCGTGTGGTGCCACGAGGTGTACGGCACGGTGCCGGGGGCCGTCATGATGCGCCAGTCGGGTTCGGCGTTGCTGAGGGCCAGGTTCGCGAAGAGGGCCCGCGGGTCGTTCTGCTGGCTGTGGTGCCACATGTGCGCGCCGAGGTCGAACTCGACGATCGGTCCCGCCCCGACGATGATGGGAAAGCCCAGCGTCCGGTCCTGGAACACGGTGTCGCGGGCGAAGATCCACGCCGAGAACGTCATCCCCGCCCCGGGTCCCACGTTGAGGCTGGCGCTCGCGGGCACCGTCACGCCGGACCCGAGCGCGCCAAAGCTGAAGGCGGGTCCGAACCGGCCCGGGACGTACGTCACCGCCCCCTGGACCACCCCGACGTTGTTGCTCACCACGTCGCGCGGGGTGTTGTCGCCCGAGAAGCACGCGCGGAGTCCCGGCGGCGCCGGAACGGCACCCGGCACCGACGACGTCAGGTTCGAGGTCATCGGCGTGACGGCGGCCACCGCGTCGCGATTGGCAACGGCATCGCGAGCGACGGCAGGGGCGTTGATCTTGTCCACTCTTGCGCACGCCGCCGCCACAACGAGAAGGGCGGCGACAGAAGTTCGAGCGCTATTGGGAATCACGGTATTCTCCCGCCCTTTTCAAGCCGAGCCCTGGTGTCCGGACCAGTGCCGCAGATCGCCGGTCATTCTGCGCACGTAGACCTGAATTGGGCTGTGTTGTCCGACGCGTATGGTGTCAGTATGTGATAATATTGACACTATGTGTGACAGTCGCGCAATGGCTTGCGTAAAACATTGTGGCTACAAATGCTTATGTCGTTACAATACCCTGTCACTTTGTGACGAATATCACAGTGGCCGTCAAGAAATGTGACAGCGCTGGCAGGGACACGTTGAGCGCTGCAGGCGCACGTACGTGGCCCCGCCAACACGACCACTAGGCGGCAAGACGCTGGGCGCGAAGGCGCAGGAACCCCACCGCGATGATCGCGGTCACGCACAGCCCGACGATGCCGTACCCGGCTGCGGCCCCCAGCGCACCACCGATCGCGGCGCCGCCGACTCCGCCTACCGACATCGCCGCACACGCCACCACGACCTGAGGGGCGAGGCGTTCGTCGGCAAACGCGCGAAACCACGCCAGCATCGCCTGCATCAGCACGAGCATGCCCGTGCCCACCAGCAGCAGCGCGAGCAGCAGGGGCGACAGCACGCGCCCGGCCAGGAACGGAGCGACATGCGGACCAACCACCGCGAGGAGCAGGAGCGCCGCGGAACTGCCGCCGAAGACCCACATGGCCTGGCCGAACGCGTGCCTGGCCGTGTCGTCGAATGTCCGGAGCGCGCCGGCGGCGACGAGCGCCCCCATCCGGGGGTAGCGCGCATGCAGCCACGCGACGCTGAGCACCGGCGGGGCGAGCGCGAGCGCCACGTGCAGGCCGATGTCGCCCGCCGCCGTGGCGTCGCGGAGGTACATGGTGGCGGGCGTCAGGAGCTGCGGCCCGATCCACAGGGCGAGCCACACGCGCGCCGATCGCGCCTGCTCGCGCCGGTAGTCATCGACGAGCCGGCCCGCGGGCTCGTCGGCGGGAGGGAGGTGCGCGCGTTGCCTCCCGAGGAACGCGGCCGCCACGGCCACCTGCGCGACCGACGCCCACGCCGCCGCCGCAATTCCCTTCGCGACCCAGAGGCCGACCACGGTGGCGGCGGCAATGGCGACCGCCTGCGCGGCGCGCATCCGCTGCACCGCCTCCACCGCGCCGCCGCCCTCCCGCAGGCAGATGAGCGGCGCAAGACGGACGTACGCCGCGGTTCCGGCCAGCACGATGGCCCACGGCGTGAGCACGCTGACAGTTGCCGTGCTCGCGCCCGTGGCGAGGACGTAGGTGCCGCCGGTCGCCGTGATGGCGAGCAGCACGATCGCCGCCCGCGTGTACCACGCCTCGGCGGCCCCGCGCAGCGCTCCCCGTTCCACCGGGCGGGCGTGCGCGGCGAACTGCACCACCAGCGTGCCCATGCCGGTCTCGAACAGCTGCCCGAGCGCCACGAGGTTGATCGCGATGATGTAGAACCCGCGCGCCGAGGTCGGCTGCCGCGTGACGAGCAGGTAGAGCGACACCGGCGCCGCGGCGAGCGCGAACAGCCGGGCCGCCGCGAGCCAGCGCACGGAGGGGTCCGCGAGCAGCTGGCGCAGGCGCGCGATCATTCGAAGTTGATGCGCTCGAGCTCGAAGACCAGCGGCACGTCGCGCACGTGGGTCCAGATGACGCCGACGTACTCGCCCACGATGCCCACGAAGAAGAGCTGGACCGACGTGAGGAAGAAGAACCCGACGAGGATGGGCGCGATGCCGAGGGAGAAGCTGTTCCAGAGCAGCAGCTTGGCGACGAGGTAGCCGAGGCCGACGAGCACGGACAGCACGCCCATCACGAACCCGAGCATCGTCGCCAGGCGGAGCGGCACCTTGCTGTGGCTCGTGATGCCCAGGAACGCCTGGTCGTAGAGCGAGTAGAAGTTGTTCGACGTGATGCCGCGCGTGCGCTGCGGCTGGTGGTACGGCACCAGCGCGGGCTCGTACCCAACCTCCGAGATGAGCCCGCGGAAGAAGGGGTACGGGTCGCCGATGCGGCGCAGGTGGTCCACCACCACCCGGTCGAACATGCCGAATCCCGTGCTCTGCACCACGGGCGGCGCCTCGGAGATCCGGTCGAGCAGCCGGTAGTACCACCCGCGTATGCGATAGAACAGCGACCGCTCGGCGGCGGAGGTCTTCACGCCGAGGACGACCTTCGCGCCGCCCTCCCAGCGCGCGATGAACTCGTGGAGCAGGTCGGGCGGGTCCTGGAAGTCGCAGGCCAGCGCGATCACCGCGGCCCCGCGGGCCTGGAGGAAGGCGTGCATGCCCGAGCGCACGGCCCCGAAGTTGCGCGCGTTGAAGATGGCCTTCACCGCGCGGTCGCCCGCGCAGAGTTCGCGGAGCACGCGCCGCGTGCCGTCGCGCGACGCGTTGTCGATGAAGATGTGTTCGTACCGGTAGCGCGGGTGCGCGGCCATCACCCCCCGCACGGCCTCGTACATGGCGCGGACGTTGTCCTCCTCGTTGTAGCACGGCGTGACGACCGAGAGGAGGGGCCGGGCGTCGGCGGCGGGGGCGGCTGAAGTCACGGGTGGAAGATGTGCGCGGCGGCCGGATCAGTCGAGCCGACGGAGGACTTCGGGCAGGGCGCGGAGCTCGTCGAGCACGGCGCTGGGCGGCGGCCCGGCGGCGGCGGACGGGTCGCCGTAGCCGTACGCTGCGGCGACGAACCGGAGGCGGTTCGCGTGGGCGGCGTTGGCGTCGTCCGCGGAGTCGCCCACCACGATCGTGGCGGCCGCTTCGAGCCGGTGGGCCACCATGACCCGCCCCACGAGGTCCGCCTTGTTCGCGGCGCGCGGCGCCACGGCGTCCGGTGAGTACAGCCCCTCGAGACGCGCGGCGATCCCGAGGCGCTCGGCGATCATCCGCGCCGGTACGATCCGCTTGTTGGTCACGACGAACATCCGGCGTCCCTCGCCCGCCAAGGCCTCGAGCGTCTCGCTCATGCCGGGATACGGGAACGCCATCTCGACGCCGTCGGCGTCGTACGTCGCGGCGAATGCGGCGGCGAGGGCGGCGAGGCGCTCCGGCGCCGCGTCGCCCGCGAGGCGCCGAATGGTGGCGGCGAGCGGCGGGCCGATGACGCGCTCGTCGATGGGCTCGACCGGCGTCATCCCGGCCTCGGCGAACACGCGCCGGAATCCCGCGAGGATGCCGGGCGCGGTGTGGACGAGGGTCCCGTCGAAGTCGAACAGCACGCCGGTGATCACGGACGCGCGCCGCCGACCGGGACCGTGGGCGCGTCCCTACACGTCATACAGCAGGATGAGCTCGTTCGCGCAGCCGAGCTGGTCGCGAATCTGCGTGGCGATCTCGTGCTGGAACACGCGCGAGCTGACGAGCACGGGTTCGGTGCGCGCCTTGAGCGCGTCGGGCGCCATGATCGGCCGGCCGTGGAGCTCCTTGCCCCAGTACCTGGCATTGCTCTCGATGAATGCGGCGATGTTCGCCTCGGCGAGGCGGCTCGTGGCGAGGAGGCGCGTGGTGTGCGTGCCCACGCCCCACACCAGGATCGAGCGGCCGGAGTCGGCGATGGCGTCGATGCGCTGCCGGAGCCGCTCGTCGTCGGCGCGGCAGGCGGCGATGTACCGTTCCAGCCCGACGGGCGTTGCGCGGTCGGTGACGAGCGGCGCCGCGGGCGCCCGATCCACCTTGCGATACGCGGCCGAGACGTTCGACATCACCGTCCGATAGCTCTGCTCGCGGTGGTTCTGCTCGAGGTGGACCCGCTCGAACCCGTGGACGGCCATCAGGTTGTCGAGCGACCCCGGCGCGAAGAAGTTGATGTGCTCGGTGCTGAAGTCCTGGTACGGCGCGTTGCTCCAGTCGGCGAACGCCGTGGCGTCGGGCACCTCGACATACAGCTGGCCGCCTGGGATCAGGATGGTGCGCAGGTGCCCGAACGCGGCGCCGAGGTCCCGGAGGTGCTCGAGCACGCCGACGAGGATCACGAAGTCGTAGCGCTCCGGCGCCGCGCCCAGTTCGGCGAGCGTGCGGCAGTGGACGCGAATGCCGTACAACCGGTCGGCAGCCGCGGCGCACGCGGGCGAGGGGTCGGCGCCCTCGACGTTCGGGAACCCCCGCTCGCGGAGGTTCGCCAGCAGCCGGCCCGTGGCGCACCCGACGTCGAGGATGCGCGCCTCCGGGCGTGGCACGAGCGGCGCGATGATGTCGGCGATGATCGCGAGCCGCCGCGCGTCGTACTCCGATTCGGCGCCGTCGCGCTGGTGGTACTCGTACTTCGACATCGCGCGGTAGTACGCGTCGAACGCCTCCTGGTCCGGGATGCCGTCGGCGTAGCCGCAGCCGCAGCGGCCGCACACCGCCACGTCGTACCCCGTGACGGGCGTCGCCGACTCGACCGCGGCGAACTCCTGGTGGAAGAGCACGCGCCGTTCCGCCGACCCGCAGACCGGGCACCCCCGCGCCGCGCTCATGCCGGCCTCCGCAGCAACCGGGCGCGCGGCACCGCGTAGCAGACGAGGTCCCATCCACCCTCGTTGTGCGGACGCAGGAACATGGCGTAGTCGTCGCGCCAGGCCCGCAGCATCAGGGGGATTCGCCAGAGATGGTCCTGCCGGTGGTAAACGCACACCGCGAGGACGGGGGCGTGCGCCACGATGGTGCGACGCGCCCCCTCGAGGGCGTCGGGCTCGGCGCCCTCGATGTCGAGCTTCACGAACGACGGCGCCTGCCCGGCGAGCAGGTCGTCGAGCGGTGCGGCCCGCACCGACACGGCGGCCCCCGCGGCGGACGACGCCGCGGCGAGCGGCGTGGCCGCCGACGCGGCGGTCCCCGAGGACGCGATCTGCAGCGTGCCCGCGCGCGACGCGAGGGCGACGGGCTCGCACGCGACCTTGACGCGACGTTCCAGGGGAAGCGCGGCGACCGTCGCCTGCAGGCGCGCGAAGTTGGCGGGGTCGGGCTCGAGGGCGAGGACGTGCGCGAACGCGTCGCCGTGCAGCCGCACCAGCTCGCGAATGCTGTCGCCGTCATACGCGCCGCCGTCCACGATCCATTCCGACCGGCTCCACTCCCAGAGGTCGGGCGGGAAGTACTGCGGATGCGCGACGGGGTGGGGGAGGCCGTCGAAATCCGCGTCGAGGCGCAAGCGCACCTGCGCGACGTATTCGGCCCGCGACGCGTCGTCCTCCCAGAGGGCGAACGCCGCCGCCACGTCGGCGCGCTGCTCCAGCACGTGGTGGGGCTCATCCTGCAGGTAGAACGGCAGCAGCGCCTCCGGGTGCGCCCAGTAGAGGAGCGGGAATCGCACCACCACGTCGCAGCCCAGTTCGGTGAGCTGCGCCCGGGAGTCGGCGAACCGGTGCGGGCTGCCCGCGCCCCAGATGGTCACGACGAACGCCGCCGTCCGGCCGAACTCGGCGGCGGCGGCGGCGGGCGAGAGCACGCGCACGCCGTCGATCATCGTGCCCTGCCGGGCGGCGGCGTTGTCGGCGAACGCGAGCGGCTCGACGCCTGCGGCGCGCAGCCCCGTGAGCGTGCGGCGGCCGAGGCCGCCGGCGCCCATCAGGACGATGGGGCGCCCGAGCGACTCCGTGGCGAACTGCGTGCGCGCCTCAACGCGCCGCGCGGACACGTCACGGGCCAGCAGCGCGTCGAGCTCGGCCGCGCCTACCACACGCTCTTGCCGCCGTCCACGACGACGTTGGCGCCGGTCATGAACGCAGACGCGTCGGAGAGGAGGAACACGAGTGCGCCCTGGTAGTCCGTCGGGCGGCCCATGCGCCCCAGCGGGATGCGCTCGGCGGCCCGGCGCAGGAATTCGGCCGGCTGGCCGTTCTCCACCCCGCCGACCGTGATCGTGTTCACCCGCACGCCCGCGTCGGCCCAGTAGGTGGACAGGTACATGGTGAGCCCGTGCAGGCCGGCCTTCACGGCCGTGTAGCTGACGGGCTTCACGGGCTGCTGGTCATCCGGCTTCCCGGGCTCGCGGTAGAGCCGCTGGTCGGGCGCGATGACGCCGTACTCGCTCGACACGTTCACGATGGCGCCGCGGCGCGCGCGCGCCATCGCGGCGCCGAAGTGCTTGGCGCAGAGGAACGAGCCCGTGAGGCCGACCGCGACGTCGGCGTCCCATTGGCCGCGCGGGAACGACTCCAGGCGTGCGAACGCCGCATCGCCGTCCTCGACGCGCGGGTTGTTCGCCGCGTTGTTGACGAGCCCGTCCACGCGGCCGAACCGCCCGTGCACGCGCGCGGCAAGCGCTTCGACCGAGGATTCGTCGGTGACGTCGAGGGCGGCTCCCATTGCGTCTACCCCGAACGCCTTCGCAACCTCGGCCGCGACGCGCTCCGCGGCATCGGCGCGGAGGTCGGCGACGACCGGGATGCCGCCCATTGCCGCGACGGCCGCCGCGTGCCGCGGGCCAAGCAGCCCGCCGCCACCCGTGATCACGATCACGCGGCCCTGGAGCGAGAAGTCGGCGCCGGGAGCGCCTTGTTGTGTCATCGGCCGGCCCTCACGTCAGGACGATTGGACGGCGGGAGCGCATGGATTCCTTCACCGCCAGCGCGACCCGCAGCACCGCGACGCCATCGGCGAGGGGGACGCCTGGTGGGCCGCCACCCTCGACGGCGCGCAGGAAGTCCGCCACCGCCGCGCGGAACATTTCGTTCCGTTGATAGTCCACGAGCGTCACGCCCTCCGCAACGGGCGGGTCCACGGCGAGGCGTCCCGCGATGAGGTCCGCCTCGGCGGTCGCCACCGAGCCCCGGATGGTCACGCGGCGGCGCGGCGGGCGCGACGCGAACGACTGCGAAACGAGCACGGGGCCGCGCGCCGTGTCGAGCTGGGCGCGGGCGGTGTCCTCGACGTCGATCTCCAGGTCGCTCTCGTGCCCGCCCGTGGCGTGCACGTGCCGCACCGGCCCGAACAGCCACCACGCGAGGTCGTAGTCGTGGATGTGCGTGAGCACCACGCCGCCCCCGAGTTCGGCGCGCGCGGCGTACGACGTGCGGTAGTCCTCGTACGGGTGCCAGTCCGGGAGGTACTCGGCGTACTCGATCTTCGCCTTCCGCAGGTCGCCGAGCGCGGAGCCGGTGACCAGTTCGTGCAGGCGGCGCACGCACGGATGGTACCGCCACTGGCAGCCGACCATCGCGACGAGCTTGCGTTCGGCGACGAGCGCGCCGAGCCGCCCGAGCCCGTCGATGGTGTGCGACACGGGCTTCTCGATGTAGAGGTGGCACCCCGCCGCCGCGGCCCGCAGCGCCACATCGAGGTGCAGCGCCGACGGCGTGCAGATGAACACCGCGTCGGGCCGCGCGGCGAGGGCGTCGTCGAGGGTGGCGTGCGGGGTGACGGCCAGCTCGGTCTCGACGTCGCGCGTCGCGTCCCGTCGCAGCGACTCGGTGACGACGTGGCGCAGCCCCCGCTGGCGGAAGGCGTGCAGCTCGACGTCCGGCCGGAGGGCGCGCAGGTTCCGCGCGTGGCGCTGGCCGATGGCCCCGAGGCCCGCGATGAGGACCCGCACGTCACTCGGGCAGCGGGGGGATGAGCATGTTGGCGCGGAACTCGTCCCGCGGGAGGAAGGGCCACAGGTCTTCCAGCGGGCGCGACACCATCGAGCCGTCGGTGCGGCGCGCCGAGGAAAGGCTCGGCGCCCGGATCTCCTCGCGCGGCGTCATCACCTCCACCACCACGGGCCCGGGCGCGTCGAGGTGCTCGCGCACCGCGGCGGCGAGGTCGTGGTCGGAATCGAGCTTCGCGTAGGGCAGGCCGAACGCGCGCGCGAGGCCGTCGAGGGGCGGGACGGTGACGCCGCTGGAAGCGTCGGCGCCCGCGAGCCGGCCGAAGTAGCGCGACTGCGACGTGCGGATCGAGGCGTATCCGTCGTTGTTGAGCACGAAGAGCTTCACCGGGAGCCCCAGGCGGCGGATGACTTCGAGCTCCTGGATGTTCAGCTGCAGGCCGCCATCGCCGTCCACGAGGATCACGCGCTTGCCGCCGTGCGCGAGGCAGGCGCCGATCGCCGCGGGAAGTCCGTTGCCCATCGCGCCGAGCGCGGTAGTGAGGAAGATCCGCTGGCCCTCGCGGAGCGTGACGGCGAGACAGAAGATCTCGATGCCGGCCCCGCTGCTCCCCGACACGATGACGTCGTCGCTCGCCGACGCCGCCGCCACGGCTTCCGCGAGCGCGTACGTGCTCACGCCATCGGCGCGGTTGCGGTGCTCGGGCAGCACGACGGGATACCGCGCCTTCCACTCGCGGCAGCGCGCCTCCCACGCCGACCGGTCGCGCGCCGCGACGGTGCCGAGCTGCCGCTTCATTTCCCCGAGGAACGCCGCCGCGTCGGCATGCACGGGCAGGTCGACGTGGGGGCCGAGCTTGCGGAGCTCGGCGCCGTCCACGTCGACCATCACCTTCTTCGCAGCGCGCGCGAAGTGCTGCGGCGCGTACCCGGTCACGACGAGATCGAGGCGCGCGCCGAGGGCGAGGACGAAATCGCTGTTTTGCAGGGTGAAGTTGGCGCCGCGCGGCGCGACGGGGCCGGGCCGGCCGAACATCAGGGGATGGTCGTCGGGGACGAGGTCCTGCGCCGGCCACGTCGTGAGCACCGGCACACCGACCTCGTCGATCACCTCGCGGAGCAGGTCGCGCGCGTGGGCGAGCCGCACGCCATTGCCCACGAGGAGCACAGGCCGCTCGGCTGCGTTGAGCATCGCGATGGCGTTCCGCACGGCGTCGCGCAGGCCCGCGGCCCCCTGTTCCGCCGCCGGCGCGAACGCTCGCAGCGTGGCGGGGTCCACCATTGCGCCCTGGACGTCGAGCGGGATGTCCACCCAGACGGGCCCCGGCCGTCCCGTGCGCGCAAGGTGGACCGCGCGTTCGAGGTGGTAGCGGATCATTTCCGGGTCCATCACCGTGACCGCGTATTTCGTGACGGGCGCGGCCATCGCGACGACGTCCACCTCCTGCACGCCCATCTGGCGGACCCCGGTGTCGCCCTTGAGGTCGGCCCGCTTCACCTGGCCGGAGATGACGAGCATCGGCGTGGAGTCGAGCCACGCGCCGGCGACGCCCGTGAGCGCGTTGGTGCCGCCCGGCCCCGTCGTGACGAGGCACACGCCGAGGTCGTTGCGCACCTTGGCGTACGACTCGGCCGCCATTGCGGCGGCCTGTTCGTGTCCGTTGCAGACGTAGTTGAGGTCCGGGTTGGCGCCGAGGGAGTCGTTGAGGTGCATGGCGCCGCCGCCGGTCACCTCGAACACGTGCGTGACGCCGAGGCTGGCGACGTACTGGAACACCCAGTCGGAGACCTTGATCACGCCTTCGCCTCGGGCAGGTGCGTGTTGCTGGCGTAGTCCACGAGGCGCCCGTCGGCGTCAACGATCGGCATCACGCGCGTGCGGCCGGGGAGCATCGCCTCGAGGCGGTCCGGCGGCGTGCCCGCCACGGCGCTCGTAAAGTTGCGGTTCATCACGTCGCGCACGAGGGCGTGCAGGTTGAATCCGCGCACGAACGCGTGACGGACGTCGCCGTCGGTGAGGACGCCGACGGCCTTCCGGGCCGCGTCCACGACGAAGACGATGCCCATGCGGTTGGCGTCCATGGCGCGGAGCGCGGCGAAGAGCGTCGCGTCGTCGGGCACGGTGAGCGCGGCGAGGTCGGCGCGGGCGCGGCGGTCGGCGGGCCGTCGCAGCGCGTCGCCGGCCCAGTGGATGTCGGTGAGGTGCTCGAGCGCCACGCGGAACCCCTCGCCCACCTCGTGGTGGCCCATCCAGATCTCCGGAATCATCGTCGGCGCGGCCGCGAGCAGCGGCGGCAGCACGTCCACGAAGTTCACGCTCCCCTCGCCCACCTGCAGGCCCTCGCCCGACGTGCCGGCGCCGTCGCTCACGTGCAGGTGGCGCACGAACGGCGCCACGCGCCGGGCGAACTCCGTGAGGTCGGCGCCGCTGCGGGCGCACTCGAGCGCGGCGTGCGACGTGTCGAAGCAGAGGCCGAGCCCCGACTGCTCGCACAGGTGCACCGTATTGTCCGGATCGCAGATGATGTGGCCGAACCACCGGCCGCCGAAATACCACGGATACGGCGGCAGGTTCTCGAGGAGCAGGTCCACGCCCGTCGTGTCGAGCTCGCGCAGCGCGGCGAGCAGGCGTCGCGTGGCCGCGTCCACGTCGTATCCCGCGGGCCTGGGCGACATCCCGCCCACGTGCATCACGATCTTCGGCCCGCGCGGGAACAGCGCGGCGTCGAGCGCGAAGTGCGGCGCAATGGCGCGCGTGAGGTCAATCGTCTGCTGGATCCGCCGGACCGACAGCGCGCGCTGCGCATCGTCGGCGGCACAGAGGTCGATGAGCACCTCGTGGGCGTACTCGGGCGCGTGGACGACGAGCCCGTACGGCTTGTCGCCCGCCGTGTAGGCGGCCGCGCCCGCGTCGAGGTCCCGGTCGCTGACGTGGAACTCGATGAACCGGAGGCCGAGCGGCACGAACCGCGCCTCGAGCGGGGCGAGGTCGAGGAAGCGGGCGACCACGCCCCACGGCGCGCCGGTGTCGATGGGCCGGGTCTCGCGCGGCGTCGCGCGGGCGTCCACGGCGTCCTGCGGGAGGAACATCTCGTCGGCGGCGACGTCGCGGCGCAGGCTGCGGCCCACGAGCTGGTCCACGAGCTGGGGCGAGAGGCCGAGCCCGGGGCTCTTGCTCGTGACCATCGCCCGGGTGATCGGCGTGCCCGCCGGGATGGCCGCGGCAGCCACCAGGCTCTTGCCGAGCGAGCGCCGGTTGAGCGTCTCGCCGCGGGTCATCCAGCGATGCGCCGCGCCAAGCGACAGCTCCACCTCGCGCACGGCGCGCACCTGCTCGGCGAACTGCGCCGGCTCGAGGCTCGCCTTGTGGTCGGGCCCGCGCATCGTGCGGTCGAGCGTGAGGTGGCGCTCGAGCATCCGCGCACCCATCGCGACGGCCGCCAGCGAGATCGCCGTCCCCGTGTCGTGCCCGGAGTACCCGACGGGCCGCCCGCTCCATTCGCGCAGCGTCTGCATGAAACGGAGGTTGATCTCCTCCGGGGCGGCCGGGTACGTGCTGACGCAGTGGAACAGGGCGAATTCCGCATCGAGCGACTCGAGGTAGCCCAGCGTGCGCCGGATCTCGTCCTCCGTGCTCATCCCCGTGCTCACGAGCAGCGGCTTGCGCGTGGCGACGACGTGCTCGATGAGCGGGAAGTTCGTCATGTCCGGCGAGCCGATCTTGTACCCGTCCACGCGCATCGTCTCGAGGAAGTCCACGCTCGCGCGATCCCAGGGCGTGCACATGAACGTCACGTCCCGCTCGCGGCAGTACCGGTGGAGCTCGCGAAAGGCGTCGTCGGACAGCTCGAACTCGACGAGCAGCGGCACGATGTACTGGAGGCCCTGTTCGCCGTGCCGTGGCTGCTCGATGATCTCCCGGCGATAGGTCTCGGTGAGCTTCCGCTTCTGGAACTTCACGGCGTCGGCGCCGGCGTCGGCCGCGACGTCCACCAGTTGCTTTGCGATCGCGAGGTCGCCGTTGTGGTTGAGGCCGATCTCGGCGATCACGTAGCACGGCTCGTTCGGCCCGATGCGCCGCGAGCCCACGGCGAGGTGCCGCTCGCGGACGGTCACGACCGGAGCCACTCCCAGGTGCGCCGGAGGGCGTCGTCGAAGCCGATGCGCACCTCCAGGCCGAGCTCGGTGCGGGCGCGCGTGACGTCGGGGACGAACCGGTCGGGCGCGGCCGAAGGATCCGGCTGGGCGCGGCGCGTCACGGAGACCGGGGGGTCGGCGAGGGCCGCCACGCGGCCGGCGGCGTCGCCAACCGTCATCGCTTCATTGGACCCGACGTTGTACGCGCGGCCGGGCGTGCCGCGGGCGAGGATGGTCCAGCACCATGCCGCGAGGTCGGCGGCGTGCATCCAGGTGCGCACGGGCGTCCCATCGCCGCGGACTTCCACCGGTCGGCCGGCCAGGGTGTCGGCGAGGAAGTTGCCGACGGCGAACGTGCCGCCCATCGGCAGTCGCGGCCCCACGACGGCGAATGCCCTCGCCGCGACGAACCCGACGCCCCGTGCGACGGCGGCGTTGCCGCGGCGCTCGGCGGCCAGCTTGGCCGCGCCGAACCGCTGGCCGGGTTCGCGCGCATCGGCTGCGCCGGTCCACGACTCCGGGATCCGGTCGAGCGCGGGCGGCTGCGGCCCGTACACGGACCCGGAACTCATCTGCAGGAACCGCACGCCCTCGCGCGACTCGGCCGCCTCCAGCACGTGGGTGGTGCCGCGTTCGATGAGGTCCACCACTGCGCCGGGATCGTCCGCGTTCTCGCGGGGGCTGGCCGCCGACGCACAGTGCACGACGTGGGTGAACGGCACGTCGTCGAGCGGCGCCGTGCGCACGTCGGCGCCGAGGGCGCGGACGCCGGGCGCAGCGGCCAGCGCCGGGTGCCGCACCCGAAATGCCGCGGTGTCGCGCACGAGCGCGGTCACGCCCACGTCGAGCCCCCGCGCGCGGCGGGCATGCAGCAGGCTCTCGAGCAGCCAGCTGCCCACGAACCCGGCGGCGCCGGTGATGAGCACGTGGCCGCCCTGCAGGGCCGTCCAGGCGTCGCCGCCGTGCTCGAGGACGTGGTCAAGGTCGGGTCGCGGCAGGTCAGGCATTGGCGCCGGCGCGCGCGAACGCCCGCACGCTGTCGACGATCCACTGGATCATCTCCGTCGTGAGGCCCGGGTAGCAGCCCACCCAGAACGTGCCGCGCATCACCTGGTCGCTGCGGGCAAGGTCGCCCACGACGCGGTAGTTCCGGCCCTTGTACGCCGGCTGCCGCACGAGGTTGCCGCCGAAGAGCAGGCGGGTGGCGATCTTCCGGCCCTCGAGGAATCGCACCAGCGCGTTGCGGCCGAACGGGGCGTCGTCGCGCACGCGCATCGGGAAGCCGAACCAGCTGGGACTCGCCTTCGGGTGGACGGCGGCAAACTCCAGCACGTCGTCGAGGTCGGCGAGTCCGGCGCGCAGCTGGTCGTAGTTGCGTCGCCGCGCCGCCACGAATTCGGGCAGCCGCGCGAGCTGGGCCACGCCGACGGCGGCCTGCATGTCGGTGGCCTTCAGGTTGAAGCCGACGTGCGAGTAGGTGTACTTGTGGTCGTAGCCCTCCGGCAGGTCGCCGAGCTGCCAGGCGAAGCGCTTGCCGCAGGTGTTCTCCTTCCCGGGGTCGCACCAGCAGTCGCGACCCCAGTCGCGGTACGACTCGACGATGCGCTTCCAGACGGGCTTGTGGGCGAGCACGCATCCCCCTTCGCCCATCGTGATGTGGTGCGCCGGGTAGAAGCTGACGGTGGCGAGGTCGCCGAACGTGCCGACGGACTTCCCGTCGAACGTGGCGCCCACGGCGTCGCAGCAATCCTCGATCACGAACAGGTCGTGCTTCGTCGCAAACGCACGGACCGCCCCGATGTCGTACGGGTTGCCGAGCGGATGGGCGACGATGATGGCGCGGGTCTTCGGCGATCGCGCCGCCTCCATCTGCGCGACGTCGATGCCATACCCCGGCAGCTCCACGTCCACGAACACGGGGACGAGGTCGTTCTGGAAGATGGGGTTCACGGTGGTGGGGAACCCCGCCGCCACCGTGATGACCTCGTCGCCGGGATGGAGTTCGCGGCCCTCGAGCATCGGCGAGCACAGGGCGCTCACGGCCAGGAGGTTCGCGCTCGACCCCGAGTTGACCAGCATCGCGTGGCGGGCCTGCATGACCCGCGCGAACTCGCGCTCGAACTGGTGGGCGAACCGGCCGGTGGTGAGCCAGAAGTCGAGTCCCGCGTCCACCAAATGCTGCAGTTCCTCGGCGCCGAACACACGGCCCGACACCGGCACCGGCGTTTCGCCCGGCACGAACGGACGTTCGGCGAATGCGGCCGCGTGGTACTCGGCCACCAGCGCGCCGATCCGCGCGCGGAGGGCGTCGGCGTCGCTCGCCACGCCCGTCACCTCAGGAGGCCGCCAGGAACTCGCGGTACCAGGCGATGGTCCGGTCGAGCCCTTCGTCGAGCGTGAACGCGGGTTTCCAGCCGAGGACCTTCCGCGCCTTCGCCGCGCTGAGCCACTGGTGCGGGATCTCGTGACGCGTCTCGTCGCGCACCTCGGGCTTCAGGCGGGACCCCATGCGCGCGAGGATCGTCTGCGCGAGCGCGAGGACGTCCACCTGCAGCTCGTTCGAGAAGTTGAACGCCTCGCCGCGCAACTCGGGACGTCCGTGCAGCGCCTCGGCCAGGCACATGTACGCCGCCGCGCCGTCCTCGACGTAGAAGTAGTCGCGGATGAGCGTGCCGTTGGACCGGATTACCGGCCGCTCGCCCTTGAGCGCCGACCGGATGGTGCCGGGCACGAGCCGGTTCCAGTTGAGGTCCCCGCCGCCGTAGAAGTTGCCGCAGCGCGTGATGGCCACCGGTACGCCGAACGTCACGGCGTACATGCGCGCGATGAGGTCCGCGCACGACTTGCTCGCGTCGTACGGATGTTCGCCCTGCAGCGCGGCGGTCTCGTCGTACGGGAGCGTCTCGTGCGTGCCGTACGCCTTGTCGCTCGACGCGGTGACGACGGACCGCACGAGCGGGCTGCGGCGCGCCGCCTCGAGCAGCGCCCACGTGCCGCGGACGTTGGTGTCGAGGGTGGACACCGGGTTCCGGTTCGCCACGCCGACGATCGTCTGCGCCGCGAGGTGGAACACCGTGTCGGTCTCGTACTCGCCCATCACCCGCTCGAGCAGCTCCTGGTCGCGGACGTCGCCGCGCACGAACGTCACGCGCGCCACGAGCTCGGGCGACGAGAGCAGGATGCTACGCGGCACCCAGTCGCGCACCAGCGCCACGACGTCGGCGCGCTCGGCCACGAGGCGCCGCACCAGCCAGCTGCCGAGGAGGCCCGTGGCGCCCGTCACCAGCACGCGGCGGTCGCGCCAGAAACCGGGCACGCGGGCTTCCCGCTTCGCCGCGGGACGCGGCTTCGCGGACCTGCGCGCGCGCGGGCTCACCACGTTTTCCACGGCGCGCTGCCCGACGCCCAGAGCGACTCCAGCGTCTTCACGTCGCGCATCGTGTCCATCGGCGACCAGAAGCCCTCGTGGCGGTAGGCGCGCAGCTGGTCGTCGGCCGCGAGCGCCTCGAGCGGTCCGTACTCCCAGATGGTGTCGTCGCCGGCGATGTAGTCGATCGCCTTCGGCTCGATGACGAAGAACCCGCCGTTGATCCACCCCTCGCTCGTCTGCGCCTTCTCGGCGAACGAGGTCACGCGGTCGCCGTCGAGCTCGAGCCCGCCGAAGCGCGCCGCGGGGCGCACCGCCGTC